>CAMDHP010000062.1 GCA_945898185.1 Akkermansia muciniphila
CGCCGGAGCGGAGCTCGATTGTGCCGCTGAGGTAGGTGCCGGCGGGGAGATGGACGACGGCACCGCCGCGGGAGGCGGCCTCATCGATGGCGCGCTGAATGGCGGGGTGGTCGAGGGTGACGCCGTCGCCCTTGGCGCCGAAGTCGCGGACATTAAGTGCGGTGTAGGTGGGAGCGGGGGCCGGCCAAGCTAGTTCAAAGGCGAGGATCCTAGGGAGGGCTGGACGCGGATCAGCAAGAACGAGCAACGGTATGATAGATAATACGATGGCGAGGAAGCTGCGCATAAAGAGTGGGGATGATAACCGGCGCGTAATCAGGATATTCTGCGGGGATTTAGAAAACCGTGAGTTTGAGCTTTATGGCGAGTGAGTGAGGGCATTTTATTGTAGTTAAAACTCACTCCATTCTTGGTGAGTTTGTGAATGTTTTATGCGATCCGCGCCCGAGTGCAGAGTCGCAACAGGATGACTCAAATCTACATCACAAATGCGGTGGTTGGGCGGCGTTTAAGTTGTGGGCGGGGGAAGCTTGTTGCGGATGCCCGCCGCAATCGTTTCAACGGCCGCCGAAAGGTTTTTCGATGTTTTCATTGGGTCGCCTGAATTGAACCGGTTAATATCAATTTACCCTAACTTTCAGACTTTAATGCAAAGACGCAGAGGAGCGAAGATAGGTGAAGGAGCGCTTCAGTTCGAGGTCGTCGCCCCCTTTGCGTCCCGGCGACTTTGCGTAATAAAATCTCTTCTACCCGAGACCTTGGTATTATTCGGTGTCTTGTTTTATCCGCTCGATCCGCGTTATCCGCGGTTAGTTTGGACTGCCGAATCTAGGTTTAGCGGCGCAATGCCTACGCCAAACCAATTGCCAATGCCTCCGAACCTCACGCCATTCCACCGACTTGGTATGTCGGACGTGGCCGGCTGGCTGGATTCAGCTTAACGAGATCTAAGCGATCCGCGTAACTGGTCGGGGTGGGGAGATTCGAACTCCCGGCCTCTACAACCCGAATGTAGCGCTCTACCAGGCTAAGCTACACCCCGACTTGGTTAACGGAAGGAGATCCAAACGCCCGGTGCCGAGTTCCGGCAAGAGGAATCTCGGCGGTTTGGGGACCAGCCATGCTCCGGCAAAAGCCGGTGGCCTGCATCGCGGCCCGCATCGGGAGTTGCCTTCGGAGGCCCGAGACGAAACCTTCGGCTTACTAGTCATGCTTAAAAAACTGTTCTCGAAGCTGCGTGCGACTCTCGCGCCTTCGCCCGCCAAGTCCACCGTCACCGCGCCTGTCCCCGCCTCCAAGCCTGCGGGAAAGCCCTATGTAAAGAGCGCGACTCCGCACACTCCGCGGGCCAATAATACCGCGTCCGGCGGGCGGAAACCTTACTCCCAAGGTGGAACTCAGCCCAGTCCACCCCGACCACCGCGCGATCAACAATCCGAGCGTCCGGCAGGCGACCATGGCAATCGTCACGATAGCGGCCGCGCGGGTCGTGGCCCGAAAACAGAGCGCCCCGAGCGGCCGAAAATTGACCAGTCGTTCGACGGTCCTGCGCGTGCGCCGATCAAGCCCCGTGAGGCAGTCGTGATCCCCCCGCAGGACACCGCATTCAGCAGGCTCGGCCTCAGTGATGCCATTGCATTTGCCGTCGCCGAGATGGGCTACACTGAGCCGACCCCCATCCAAGCGCAGGCGGTGCCGGTGGTGCTCGCGGGTAAGGATGTGATCGGCTCCGCCCAGACCGGCACGGGCAAGACGGCCGCCTTCGCGCTGCCCCTTATGAACCGCCTTGGCGCCCACCAACGCCAGACCCGCGTGCTCGTGCTGGAGCCGACCCGCGAACTCGCCTTGCAGGTTGAGGAGGCTTTTCAGAAATACGCCAAATACACCGACCTGAGCGTGACCGTGGTGTATGGCGGCGTCGGATACGGCAAACAGCGCGACGACCTCGCGCGCGGCGTGGACGTGATCGCGGCCACCCCGGGCCGCCTGCTCGATCACCTCGAACAAGGCACGGCAAGTCTGGCCAACGTCGAAATCCTCGTCCTCGACGAAGTGGACCGAATGCTCGACATGGGCTTCCTGCCCGACGTGAAACGCATCATTCAAAAATGTCCGCAGGCGCGGCAGACTCTCTTCTTCAGCGCGACCATGCCACCCGAGCTGGCGCAGCTCGCGGGTTGGGCGCTCAAGGAGCCGGTGGAGATCAAAATCGGCCAGCGCCGCTCGGCGGCGGAGACGGTTTCGCACGCGTTTTACCCGGTCGTCGCCACCCAGAAGTTCGATCTCCTGATCGAGCTGTTGCGCCGCACCGAGTTCAAGAGCGTGATTATTTTCACCCGCACCAAGATGGGCGCTGACCGCATCGCGAACCGTCTGGAACGCGAGAAGCACACCGTTGGCGTGATTCATTCCGATCGCAACCAACGCGAGCGCGTGGACGCCCTGCAGGGGTTTAAGGACGGGCGCTTTGAGGTCTTGGTCGCGACGGACATCGCCGCGCGCGGACTCGACATTGCCGGTGTTTCGCACGTGGTGAATTACGATGTTCCGGAAAACGCCGAGGATTACGTGCACCGTATCGGCCGCACTGGCCGTGCCAATAATTCCGGCGATGCGTTTACCCTTGTGACCGAGGAAGACGTGCGCGATGCCCGCTCCATCGAGCGCTTCATCGGGGCGAAGATCGAGCGGAAGAAGCTCGAAGATTTCCCATACATTTATTCGGCCTTGTTTGATGAGACCGCTCTGGCCGAAGCGGAGGCTGCGGCGCCCAAGCCGGCCGGCCGCCTCACCCGTGGCACGCGCGGCGGACGGCGCTGAGTTCCCGAACCCAGCAGCAAGCGCACGGGTATTTTAAAGGCCGAACGATTCCAGTCGTCCGGCCTTTTTCGCGGTTTGCTGGCAAATCATAACAACTCCTCAACTCCAGTTGCGCGGCGCCACGAGAGAAACATAGTCCCTTTTCCACCCGCCCCCTTCGCCCTCTGCGGCGATGGGTTGACCGACACATCAGCACTCTCCTCTCTTTTTTCTTACTCACCATGGAACACACCGACCCTCATGCTGCCCCGACCGGTGGCAAATGCCCGTTTCCCCATATGCACGGCACCACCCCGGCGCCTGCTCACGCCGGTGCAGCCGGCCTCGGCCGCTCCAACCGCGATTGGTGGCCCAACCAGATCAACCTGAGGATGCTGCACCAAAACTCCTCGCTCTCCAATCCCTTTGAAGCGGGGTTCGATTATGCGACCGAGTTCGCCAAGATTGACTACGCGATGCTCAAGCAAGACCTGCGCGAGTTGATGACGAACTCGCAGGATTGGTGGCCAGCGGATTTTGGCCATTACGGGCCCTTTTTCATCCGCATGACCTGGCATAGCGCGGGCACTTACCGCACCGCCGATGGCCGCGGCGGCGCGGGCGCCGGTCAGCAACGTTTCGCGCCGCTCAACTCCTGGCCCGACAACGCCAACCTCGACAAGGCCCGCCGTCTTCTCTGGCCCATCAAACAAAAATACGGCAAGAAAATCTCTTGGGCTGACCTAATGGTCCTCACGGGGAATGTCGCGCTAGAATCAATGGGCTTTAAAACCTTCGGATTTGGCGGCGGGCGCGCTGATGTCTGGGAACCCGAGGAAGACGTGTATTGGGGTTCCGAGGACAAGTGGCTTGGCGACAAACGCTATTCCGGCGATCGCCAGCTCGAGTCCCCGCTCGCCGCTGTTCAGATGGGCCTTATCTACGTCAACCCCGAGGGCCCAAACGGCCATCCCGATCCGCTCGCCGCCGCAAAGGATATTCGCGAGACCTTCGCACGTATGGCCATGAATGACGAGGAAACCGTCGCCCTCATCGCGGGCGGTCACACCTTCGGCAAGACCCACGGCGCCGCCAGCACCGACCATGTTGGCCGCGAGCCCGAGGGTGCCGGCATGGCCGAGCAAGGCCTCGGCTGGAGCAACAGCTACCGCAGCGGCAAGGGCGCTGACACCATCACCAGCGGGCTCGAAGTTACCTGGTCGAACACCCCCACGCAGTGGAGCAATAGCTACTTTGAAAACCTCCTCGGCTACGAGTGGGTGCTGACGAAGAGTCCCGCAGGCGCACATCAATGGATCGCCAAAGACGCCGAGGCCACGGTGCCCGACGCCTATGACCCCGCCAAAAAGCATCGCCCTACGATGCTCACCACCGACATCTCGCTCCGCGTTGACCCGGCTTACGAGGCCATCTCCCGCCGGTTTCTTGCGCACCCGGAGCAGTTTGCCGATGCCTTCGCCCGCGCCTGGTTCAAACTCACCCACCGCGACATGGGCCCCAAGTGCCTCTATCGCGGTCCCGAGGTTCCTTCCGAGGATTTACTCTGGCAGGATCCGCTCCCCGCCGTGGGGCATCCGCTCATCACGGCCGCACACATCGCCACGCTCAAGGCGGGTATCCTCGCGTCCGGGTTGCCTGTCGCGGAGCTCGTCTCCACCGCTTGGGCCTCTGCCTCGACCTACCGCGGCTCCGACAAACGCGGCGGGGCCAATGGTGCCCGCATCCGCCTCGCTCCTCAAAAAGATTGGGAGCTTAACCAGCCCGCCCGTCTCGCCAAAGTTCTGAAAGTCCTCGAAGCCATCCAGCAGGCCTTCAACACGTCCGCTTCCGGTGGCGTGAAAGTCTCGCTCGCCGACTTGATTGTGCTCGGTGGCGGTGTGGCCATCGAGGCTGCTGCAAAGAAGGCCGGCCATGCGATCGAGGTGCCTTTCACCCCCGGTCGGGTTGACGCCACTCAAGGGCAGACGGACGTGGAATCCTTCGCGGTGCTTGAGCCCCAGGCGGATGGATTCCGCAACTACCAGCGGACCCGTTTCACCTTGGCCGCCGAGCACCTCTTGGTGGACAAGGCGCAGCTCCTCGGCCTCACCGCGCCTGAGCTAACGGTGCTCGTCGGCGGCCTGCGTGTGCTAAATGCCAACTACGGCAAAACCCAGCACGGCGTATTTACCTCGCGTCCCGAGACGCTCACGAACGACTTTTTCGTGAACCTGCTCGACATGGCCAATGTGGTGAAGCCCACCTCGCCCACCGAAGAGTTGTTTGAGATTCGTGATCGCGCCACCGGAGACGTGAAATGGACGGCAACCCGGGTGGATCTTGTGTTCGGTTCGAACTCCCAGTTACGCGCCCTGGCCGAGGTCTATGCGGAAAGCGACGCGGGCCCGAAGTTCGTGCATGATTTCGTCGCCGCGTGGAGCAAAGTCATGAATGCAGATCGCTTCGAACTGACCAAGGGTTGAGTTCATGCGCCGGCGGCTTCGGCCCCGCTGCCGGCCTGATCGGTGCAGGGCCGTCTTTGTCTGTGCCGGTCTTAGGAAATCATAAGGCGGCGGGACGCGCGGATACTCGAATGAGGTTTGGATGCTTGGGCTTGCGGCCGTCCGCCGCGGACCGCCCGCGCAGGCCCGCCCAGAGCCAAGGCAGAAGGTGGCGGCGCGCCCAGCGGAGCTCGATTGCGCTGCGTTGGCCGCGAGTCGGGTTGAGTGCGGTCGGGAAGGGTAGATTCCACGCCTCGTTAGCGCCAGGAAGGTTAAGGGCGTGGGCGAGCGCCTCGGCGATGCGGGCGTGGCCTTGCGCGTTGGCGTGAATGCGATCCTCGCTCCAGAGCCGGGCGTCGGTGGAAACTGGATACGCAGCGAAGTCAACCAAAGTGGAACCGGTCATGCGCGAGGCGTGGGCGAGGGCGTGGTTGAGCGCGGCGATGCGCGGTGCGATCAGACGGGCAAGCGGCAGGAGCGGCGTGAGGTCGGGAAGCGTGAAGCTTACCACCGTGGCTCCGGCCGCCACCAAGGCACGTTGCATGTGCTCGATGTCAGCGGCCACACTTCGGGCGTCGAAGCGCGGCGCGGTCACGTCGTTGGTGCCGCAAAAAACGGTCGCGAGGTCGGGGCGGAGCGCGAGAGCGGAAGCGAGCTGACGTTCGCGCACTTGCGCGGTGGTAAGGCCGCGCACCGCGAGGTTGGCGTAGAGCAAGCCGCTCTGCGTGGCATTTATCCGCTCGGCGAGTCGCTGGGACCAACCGACGTAACCTCCTGCGCCGTCAGGGTCGTCAATCCCCTCGGTGGAGCTATCGCCGAGCGCGACGTAGCGGGCGAAACGGGTGGGCGAAGGCAGGGGCATTTTAGCCTTTGGCGAAGCGGGAGGCGTTGAAGAGCGCGGAGAGGGCCTTTTCGAGGCAGTCGAGCAGGACGGCGGGGGCGTGGGTGTTTTGCTCGCTTTGGTTATCCACGCCGTTGGACGCGCCCTTAATCGCGAGGTAGTGCAAACCCGGTTGCTCGGGAATGAGACGGCAAAGGGCGTAGAACTGAGCGACCTCCATATCGACCAGATCCACGAAAACGGACAGACGTTCAAAATCGCGACGCAGGGCGGGAAGACGATGACGGTAGTCGCCGGGTCGGGTCGGCGGGGAAAAACCGTAGTAGAAATCCGATGACACAATGGAAGCAGCGGGACCGACGGCGAGATTGGGCCACTCAGGACGGAGGGGTTGATCGGCGACTTCGCGATCCAGTCCGGTTCCGGCAAGGTAGGCCTCGGTGATGGGAAAGCCGGTTCCTAGCGGGAGGCGCCCGACGCCGAGACGTCCGGCGGTGCCGACGAGGACGATGCGCTGGGCGCGCCGGGTGCCGAGCAGTTCGTAAAGGAGCGGCTCCACTACGCCGGTGCCAATCGAAGCCAGAATGACGGTGACGTCAGTGAGTGTCCAAATGGTGTAACCGCGAAACTCGGAGACGGTTGCGCCAGACGGAAAGCCCAAGGTGTGGAGGGCGGCGGTAAAAGCACCTTTATCCTCCCCAAAACAGAGGATTACAGAAGGGCGAATTTGCTCGATATAGAGTTTTGTGTTGGGACTGGCGTCTTGAGAAGGTTGAACCATCGGAGAAGCGTGGCAGGTTCTTATGCGGAATTCCCTTCGAAATTTGACTGAAGCGCAATGTCACTGGCTTCTTCAAATTTTTCAGTAGGCAGCCCCAAAGCTAAACCACGTTTGGATGCTTGAGCAGGGCCAGGTTTTTGAAGTCTGGGGAGCACTCGTCTCGGGCGCTGCGTTGAGCAGGCATTGAGCATCTCGCTAAATGCCCCGCTCAGAAAAGCCTCCGGCGAGACGCCGAAGGCAGCCTGAGGGACGCAGGCGCGAGACGCGGATGCTCCCCGAACTGACGGCAACCCTAAACGAAGCAAATTCTGTGATCTCTACTACCTGACCGTATTGCACCCTTTCATCGCCGGAAACCTAGGGGTTTGCGGGAGAATAAACAGCTTTAGACCTTCACTTGTAACAATTCGGGGTGGATCACACCGTCGGCGACTTTGTTGACCGTGCCAGTCATGCGGATCGCGTAGTCGGGCGAGATGATAATGCCGATCTGGCCGCCAGGCATGTGGACGGTCACATCACCATCGACCAAGCCGAGCTTGTGCGCGACGGCGGCGGCGGCGCTGGAGCTGCTACCTGACGCGAGGGTGTAGCCGGCGCCGCGCTCCCAGATCTCGATGCGGATGTTGGCGCGGTCGAGGACTTGGAGGAATTGGACGTTGGTCTTGCGCGGGAAGTTCGGGTGCGTCTCGAGATGCGGGCCGTAGGTGTGGGCGAGCGCGGAGGAGATTTCCGGCAAGGGCAGGACGCAATGCGGGTTGCCAATGGTGGCGGAGCAATAGGTAAAAGTGCGATCGAGCACGGTGATCTGTTCGTTGAGGACCTCGCGCTCGGGGCCGATGTGGGGAATCTTGGTGCTGGTGAAGCTGACCTTGCCCATTTCGACCGTGATGAGTGCGCCGCTCTGCTTGATCTCGGACTCCACCACGCCGCCCGGCACCTCGATGGTGAAGACGGGAGTGGTGGCGATTTTCTCGTCCCAGAGGTAGCGGGAAAAGATGCGCAGGCCGTTGCCTGATTTCTCGGCCTCGGAGCCATCGGGATTGAAAATACGCAGCCCGAAGCGGGCCTTGGTGGAGGGCAGCGGCCCCCAGAGAATACCGTCGGAGCCGACGCCGAAATTACGGTGGCAGATGACGCGAATCTGTTCGACTGACGGCTCGGACCAGCCGGGGAAATCGGCAGGATTCATGACGATGTAGTCGTTGCCGAGGGCGTGGTATTTATAGAAGCGCATGATGAGTCAGGGTAAGGCGGATTAAGACGTGAAAGAGCCGCGAATAAGTTCGCGGCAAGGCTTGCGATCAAGCCTCGACCACGATCGTGCCGGCGATCATGTCGTGGACGCAGCGGTGATCCTCGCGGAAGATAAGGAGAACGTCTATCAAGCTGAAGACCGGACCGACCATCGGGATACCGCCGATTAGGCCGGGAAGAATGCCGCGCATGATGATCACGTTGGTGAAGCCTGGGTTGGAGCCATCGAGTCTTACGATTCGGATGCCGAGCATCTTTTTGCCAATGGTCTGCCCATTTTTTACGAGTATGACAACCTGCACGATTACAAAGGCGAGCAAGGGAATGATGAGAAGAGGCAGGGCAGGTGCGATATTCGCCAAGAGTTCCTCGGGGGTCGGCGCTTTACCGGCTTCGAGATCCTTCATAAAGGGCTGTAAAAGTTTCCAGAGACCGGGCAAGGTCAGCACGAGAGCGATGAGTTGATCGAGCAGGTATGCACCGAGTCGGCTGCCTCGTCCGGCGAGGGAAGCGGAGGGCTCGGGTGCTTCGAAGTCGCCAGAATCAAGAGGGGTGGAGGAGGTGGCCGCCCGGGAGGCTTCAAAGGCGGGAGGAGTTGAGGCGGCTAAGAGCGTGCGCAGGGGCTTCCACTCCGGCATGCCCTCGTGCCAGCCGAGGTCGTCGTGGCTGACCTCGCCGGAGACGAGCTTGGCGCGCACCTGTTCCTCGGCGAAGGGACCGAGCTGTTTACCGTCTTTGCCGATGAAATAACGCATGGGGTTGATTTGGTGAAAATGGGTGGGCGGGCGCGAGACCCAAAATATTACAAAAAAGCCGCACCCGCACGAGGCGGGGGCGGCGAAGGGGAAAGGCGATCGAAGCGAATGCCGATCCGGTTTAGGCGATTGCGGCGAGGTAGTTGGCCTCGGCGGCATCCCAGTTTACGATGCCCCAGAAAGCGGCGATGTAGTCGGGGCGACGGTTCTGGTAGTTGAGGTAATAGGCATGCTCCCATACATCGAGACCGATGACGGGTTTGCCCTCGATGCCGGTGACTGCCTTACCCATGAGCGGGCTGTCCTGATTGGCGGTGGAGCCGACGGCGAGCTTCTTATCGGCGGTGACGTAAAGCCAGGCCCAGCCGGAGCCGAAGCGGGTGGCGCCGGCCTTGGCGAACTCGGCCTTGAAGGCGTCGAAGGAGCCGAAGGTGGCAGTGATGGCGGCGGCGAGGTGGCCGACGGGGGCGTCTTTGTCATGCGGACCGATGACGGTCCAGAAGAAGGCGTGGTTAACGTGACCGCCGGCGTTGTTGCGCACGCCGCCGCGAATGGCCTCGGGAACCTGAGAGAGGTCGGCGATCAAGGACTCGACGGGCAGCGCGAAGAGGGCGGCGTGGTCCTTGAGGAGATTCGTGGCGTTGGTGATGTAGGCCTGGTGATGCTTGGAGTGATGGATTTCCATCGTCTTTGCATCGATGTGCGGAGCGAGGGCGTCGTAGGCGTAGGCGAGTTTCGGGAGTTCGTAGTTCATGGGAGGATTCGTAGGTTGGTTGGGAGGTCCGGAGAAGGAGAATTGGAACTCTGTGCAGGGCGCGGAGGGCGTCAACTGTGTGAAGATCGTTGGCGTCTGAAACCGGGAACTCGGCGGCGGCCCCGATGGTTGCCTAATCGGGATCGTCTTCGCGAGAACGCTTCAGTTTGAAAAACGCCTGAATCAGCGTGCGGCACTCGTCCTCGAGCACGCCGCCGGCGGTGATGGCGAGGTGGTGATTTACGCGAGGCAGTGCGTTCAAGTCGGTGGCGCCGCCGAGGCAGCCCATCTTGGGGTCGGGCACGGCGTAGCAGACGCGCTTGAGGCGGGACATCAAGGTGGCACCGCTGCACATCGGGCAGGGCTCCTTGGTCACGTAAAGCGTGCAGTTTTCGAGGCGCCAGTTGCCGATGGCGGCGGCGGCCTGGGTGATGGCGATCATTTCCGCGTGGGCGGTGGGATCATGGGCGGCTTCGACGGTATTGTGGGCGAGGGCGATGATCTCACCATCGCGCTCGATTACGCAACCGATGGGCACCTCGTCTTGCCGCCAAGCGTCAATGGCCTGGTTATAGGCGAGGGCCATGAAGAAGGCGTCGTCGCGGACAAGTTGCGACGGGTAACTTTTCGGAAACGGGCACTCGGAAGGTGTGAAATCAAAACTGTCCATGCGTAAGGCGGGGCACCGGCGGAAGAGCTGGCGCGGAAAACCTTGACTAAGGGGGGCATGGCAGGCCTTACAAGTGAACTTTACGAACCCTCTACGCATGACCCAAACTCTCGCCCTTGGCACCAACGCTCCCCTGTATGTCTGATACCTCTGACGGCAAATCCATCGAAGTTGAGGGCAAGATCGTCACCGTGCTTCCGGGCACGATGTTCAAGGTGCAGTTGTCCAACGGACACGTGGTTCTGGCGCACATCTCGGGCAAGTTGCGCAAAAATTTCATCCGCATCTCGACGGGAGACCGCGTGAAGATGGAGATGAGCCCTTACGATTTGGAGAAGGCCCGAATCATCTACCGCGTGCGTGAGACGCCACCGCCCGGTTACGTGGCGCGCCGGCCCCCGCCGCGCAGGCATTGAGTTTAAGCGGCAAACGGGCAACCGTCCGCTCCGAGGATAATCGAATTAAGAACTAGACGCTTCCGCTTCGGAGGCGTCTTTTTGTGAGCATGGCCGCCGCTGCACGTTCCCGATCCCGTTCCGCAGTGCGGAAGCCGGTGGGACGAAACGGCGCCGTCGCTCCGCTACGGGACGGAGAAGAATCTAAAACGGACGGAATGAAACGCCGCCGTGGTTCCGCCACAAAGGCGGGCGCGGGCCAGGCAATCTCGCCCGACCGCGGAGAGGGAGCCGACAGAAATGAGCCGGAGGCCGCGGTCGTTGAGATACCAGAGAGCCTGCTCGGCCCGATCACGGATTTCGGCAACGTGATCACACTCGAACGCGGACGTTCCGACCATACGCTTGCGGCTTACGAGAGCGATCTTCGGCAGTGCGCGGCGCACCTGACGCGCGCCGGTGTTCGGGACTGGGCGCAGGTGAACGCGATGCAGGCGACGGATTGGCTGTATTCGTTAAGTGGTGACGACCTTGCGGTGGCTAGCCTGGCGCGGAAGTTGTCGGCGCTGCGGATGTTTGCCCGGCACCTGGTGCGCGAAGCGGTGCGGCCGGATGATTTCACCAACCTCATGCAAGGCCCTAAGCTGGTGCGACGGGTGCCCGGAACTCTGAGCGAGGCGGAGGTGGGGCGCTTGCTGGCCGCGCCGGCGGGCGGGGATGCGTTTGAGTTGCGCGACCGGGCGATGCTGGAATTGTTTTATGCGAGCGGCCTGCGGGTGTCGGAACTGGCCGGCCTCACGCTCCAGCAGGTGGATTTGGAGAACGGGTTTTTGCGCGTCTTTGGGAAGGGCTCGAAGGAGCGGGTGGTGCCGGTGGGGACGAAAGCGGCGGAGGCGCTGCGGGTATATTTAGAGGCGGGACGGGGAAGTTTTGTGAAGGCGAAGACGGGCAGCGCGCTGTTTCTGAGTGAGCGCGGCGGGGCGCTGTCGCGCAAGACACTGTGGTATCTCGTGCAGAAATACGCGGCGGCGGCGGGCATCGCGCGCGGGGTGAAGCCGCACCAGTTGCGGCACAGTTTCGCCACCCATCTGCTCGGCGGCGGAGCGGATTTGCGGGCGATCCAGGAAATGCTCGGCCACGCGAATCTGGCGACGACACAGATTTACACGACGGTGGACGACCGTCGGTTGGTCGAGCAGCACGGGAAGTTTCACCCCAGAAATCAGGAGTAGCGAGGCGGCACGAATTTCGTGACTTACTCCGGAGCGTGGGCGAAGGCGTGGCGGAGGGCAGTGGTCTCTGGGGAGTCGGGGCGGAACTTGTGGGTGTCGACAGTGCTCACGGGCATGACGCCCATCAGGGCGTTGGTGAGGAAGCACTCGTCGGCGGCGAGCACGTCGTCGAGCGTGAGGGGCGTCTCGTGCGCGCGCTCTGCGCCGATGAGGGCGAGCACGCGGGCGCGGGCCACTCCGGGCAGGATCCCGGTGGCGAGGGGCGGGGTGTGGGCGTGGCCGTCTTTCACGATGAAAAGGCTGCTCACTGCGCCCTCCAGCACGCGTCCGGCGGGGGTCACGAAAAGAGCCTCGTCGAAGCCGGCGGCTTGGGCTGCGTGTCGGGCGAGGAGGTTTTCGAGATAGTTTAAGGTTTTATGGCCGGTGAGTCGGCCGTCGCGCTCGCCTTGGCGGAAGGTCTGCACGCGGAAGCCGCGAAGGGTGTCGGCGGGGGAGTAGGGCAGGGTGCGCGCGGTGATGAGCTCGGCGGTGCGGGAGAAGTCGCGGAAGCGCACGATTTTGACCGCCGCAACCGGCATGGTGACCGCGGCGAGCAGGCGGGTGATGCGGCCGGCAAGTTCGTCGACGGGGGGCGGCGCGTCGATCCCGAGCGCGTCGCAACTGGCCGCGAGGCGAGCGTGGTGCGCGGCGAAAAGCAGTGGGCGTCCGGCGCGAGTTCGAATGGTTTCAAAGACACCGTGGCCGAAGAGGAAACCATCGGAGAGGGCGGAGACTTTAGCCTGGGCGGAGGGAACGAGCTGGCCGTCGAGCAGAACTTGGGGAGCGAGGGACATGGCGGGGGCGAGGCGGGGCCTCGAATGACTAATGTCGAATGACGAATGGCGGACGCGGGCGGGGAGTTGTTACGGGTTGAGGGCTAGGTGTAGGGCACGGCCTTTGTGGAGGGTTTCCTCATGTTCGGCGGCGGGGTCGCTGTCCCACGTGATGCCGCCGCCGACGTGGTAGGTGGCGAGGCCGCGGGCGCAGGTGATGGTGCGAATGGCGATGGCGAGGTCGGCTCCGCCATCATAACCAAGCCAGCCAAGCGCGCCAGTGTAGGCATGACGGCGGGCGGGCTCGAGTTCATTAATGATCTGCATTGCGCGGATCTTGGGCGCGCCGCTGATAGAGCCGCCAGGATGCAGGGCGCGTAGGGCATCGAAGCGGTCGCGGTCGGGAGCAAGAGTGGCCTGCACGGTGGCGACGAGGTGGTGCACGGTGGCGTAGGTTTCGAGATCGTGACGGGCGGTGACGCAAACGGAGCCGGGCACGGCGACGCGGCCGAGATCGTTGCGGGCGAGATCAACGATCATGAGCAACTCGGCGTGGTCCTTGGCGCTGGCGAGCAAGGCGGCACGTTGTGCGGCGTCGGCGGCGGGGTCGGGCAGGCGGGGGACGGTGCCCTTGATCGGGCGGGTTTCGAGTTGGTCGCCGGTGACTCGGAGAAGGCGCTCGGGTGTGCTGGAGACGAGTTGGAAATCGCCGAAGTCGAGGTAGGCGGCGTGGGGCGCGGGGTTGAGCGCGCGCAGACGTTCGTAGAGCGCGGCGGCGGAACCGGCGAAGGGTGCGCTGAAGCGGTGGGTAAAGTTGACCTGATAGGCGTCGCCGGCGGCTATGTAGGCACGAATGGAGGCGATGGCTGCGGCGTAAGTGGCGGAGGAGATGTCGGGCCTCAGGACGCCAATTGAACAGGAAGGCACCGGACGCGGCGCGGTGGCTATGAGGGCGCGCAAGACTTCGAGAGACGCTGGGTCGGGCGCGACGAGCGTCGTGGTGGCGGCGAGGTGATCGTGGACGACGAAGGAATCGTAGAAGCCGAAGGCGACGGCGGGCAGGCCGAGGTCGTCTGGCGCGAGCGGTGCGACGCCATCTAGATCGGTTCCGTATTCGTAACTCAAATACCCGATGGCCGCTCCGGAGAAAGGCAGGCCGGGCAGGGGCGGGGTGGCGCGTTCGGCGAGGAGGTTTTTGAGAAGGACGAGCGGCTCGGCGGCGGGGGAATACTCGACGGTGCCATCAGCGTGCGTGATGCTGATACCGTCGGCGTGAGCGCGGAGGACGAGCGCGGGGCGGCAGGCAAAAATGGAGAAGCGGGCGGTGGCCGAAGGCAGGGACGAGTCGAGAAAAACGCACCCCGGCTCGGTGGCGAAGGCGGTCCAGAGCGCGGCTGGGGGCGGGCAGACGCCGGCCGTAAGGATTTTAGTGAGAGGCAGCGGGCGCATGGTTTAGGCGGAGGCCGTCAACCTGACGATGCCGGAGAGTGGGAGCGCGGCGAGGTGGGCGGAGACGGTGTGACCGCCGAGGACAAGGGCGGATGCAATGTCGGCAAGCGGGGCGAGCACGAAGGCGCGTTCCAGCATGCGGGGGTGGGGCAGGGTGAGGTGCGGATCGTCGAGGACGGCGTCGCCGTGGAGGAGCAAGTCGAGGTCGAGGGTGCGCGGTCCCCAGCGTTCGCGGCGGACGCGGCCCTGCGCCTGCTCGATGGCGAGGAGATGCTCGAGCAGGTCGCGGGGCGCGAGCGAAGTAGCGAGCGCGGCGGCGGCGTTAAAGTAGTTTTGCTGTCCGGCGGGGCC
>CAMDHP010000063.1 GCA_945898185.1 Akkermansia muciniphila
GTCCGTTGACCGCGACGCCATCGAGCCCAAGCACTTCGCCTCCTGGGTGGCTTGGGCCAAGGCCCGCGATCTCCACGGGCTCGACTTCAATCCCTCCTGCTTCTCACACCCGCTCGCCACCGACGGCACGCTCTCCCATCCCGAGGCCGCCGTCCGCGACTTTTGGATCGCCCACTGCGCCGCCGCCCGCCGCATTGGCGCCTCCTTCGGAAAAACCTTCGGCACCCGCACCGTCACCAATGTTTGGATACCCGACGGCTCCAAGGACACTCCCTTCGACCGCGCCGGTCCCCGCACCCGCCTCGCCACCTCGCTCGACCGCGTATTCGCCCAAAAACTCAACCCGAGGCACCATCTCGACGCGGTCGAGTGCAAGCTCTTCGGCATCGGGGCCGAGTCCTACACCGCAGGCTCGCACGAGTTCTACCTCGGCTACGCGCTCCAGCGTGGCGATCTCGCCTACTGCCTCGACGCCGGCCATTTCCACCCGACCGAGTCGCTCGCCGACAAGATTTCATCAGTCCTCCAATTTTCCCCCGCGCTGCTACTGCACGTCAGCCGCGGCGTGCGTTGGGACAGCGACCACGTCGTCACCTGCGACGATCCCACCCGCGCCATTTTTGAGGAACTCGTGCGCGGCGGCTTCCTCGGCCGCACCGCCATCGGCCTCGACTACTTCGACGCCTCGATCAACCGCCTCGCCGCGTGGGTTATCGGCACTCGCGCCGCCCAGAAGGCTTTGCTTACCGCCCTGCTCGAACCCGCCTCCCGCCTCCGCGCCGCCGAGCAGGACGGCGACCACACGCTCCGTCTCGCGCTTTTCGAGGAGTCCCGCGCCCTTCCGCTCGGCCTGGTTTGGGACGAGTTCTGCCGACGCCATAACGTGCCGGCCGGTCTCGCCTTCATGGACGAGATCAAGTCCTACGAACGCACCGTGCTCTCCCGCCGTTAATCAACCTCCATCCCTTTCTCACCATGCCTACCACCTCCTACAGTTACGTTAACTTCCGCTGGGAAGACGCCAAAGCCGCCGCCCTCGATCCCGTCGCGCGGCTCGTTTACCGCTCGAATCTGCTAGGCTCCGACCAGCGCATAACTAACACCGGCGGCGGCAACACGTCCTCCAAGCTCGCCGGCAAAGATCCTATCACGGCCAAAGACGTCGAGGTCCTCTGGGTCAAAGGATCCGGCGGCGACCTTCGCACCGCCGGTCGCGAATTCTTCTCGTCCCTTTACCAGGAAAAACTTCTCGCTCTCCAAGGTGTTTACAATGCGCGCGCCGACAAGGGCCTCAAGGCGCCCGCCGAGGACGATATGGTCGGCATGCAAGCCCACGCCACTTTCAATCTCAACCCCCGCGCCTCCTCGATTGATACGCCCCTGCACAGCTTCCTGCCGGGCAAATTCGTGGACCACATGCACCCGAACGCGATCATCGCCATCGCCGCCTCAGCCAATTGCGAAAAACTCACCCAGGAAATCTTCGGCGGCCAGATGGCTTACGTTCCTTGGATGCGCCCCGGTTTCGAGCTCGGTCTCGCCATGCAGAAAATTTCCAAGGACCAGCCCAACGTGAAGGCCATTATGATGGGCCAGCACGGCTTCATCTCCTGGGCCGATGACGACAAGGTCTGCTACACCTGGACCCTCGATCTGATCGAAAAAGCCTCCGCTTACATTGAGACGAAATACCAGGCCAAAGGCGGCGACGCCAAGGCCTTCGGCGGCCAGAAATTCGTCACCCTCCCCGAGTTCCAGCGCCGCGCCGCCTTCGCCGAAATTCTACCTTGGCTCCGTGGCCAGGTCTCGCAGCAAAAGCGCTTCATCGGCACCATCCAGGACGACGAGAAGATCCTCCGCTTCGTTAACTCCAACGATGCCCTAACGCTCGCCGCCCTTGGCACGAGTTGCCCCGACCACTTCCTCCGCACCAAAATCAAGCCGCTCTACGTCGCGTGGGATCCGCAGTGCGAGGACCTCGCCACCCTCAAGAAGAAACTGGCCACCGGCCTTGAGCTCTACCGCAAGGATTACGCCGCTTACTACGCTTCCTGCAAACGCTCCGATTCCCCCGCCGTCCGTGACCCGAATCCGACCGTCGTCCTCATCCCCGGTCTCGGTATGATCGCTTGGGGCAAGGACAAGTCCGAGTCCCGCGTCACCGCCGAGTTCTACAACTGCGCCGTCGAGGTCATGCGCGGCGCCGAGGCGATTGATCGCTATATTTCCCTCCCGCAACAGGAGGCCTTCGATATCGAGTATTGGCTGCTCGAAGAGGCGAAGCTTAAGCGCATGCCCGCCGAGAAGGAACTCGCCCGTCAGGTCATCATCGTCATCGGCGCCGGCTCGGGCATCGGCAAGGAGACCGCCCACCGCCTCGCCCGCGAGGGCGCCCACATCGTGTGCGTTGACCTCAACGCCGCCGCGGCTGAGGCCACCGCCAAGGAAATCACCGACAAGTTCGGTCTCGGCATCGGCGTCGCCGGCTCCGGCATTTCGAACTGCGGCGTCTCCATTGGTCTCGCTGCCAACATCACCGACCGCGCCTCCATCCGCGCCATGCTCGACCAGGTCGCGCTCGCCTACGGCGGCTTCGATTCCATCTGCGTCACCGCCGGCATCTTCGTGCCGAGCGACACCTCCGGCCACATCCCCGACGATAAATGGGCGCTGACTTTTAACATCAACGTCACCGGCAGTTACTTCGTCGCCGACGAGGCCTTCAAGACCTGGAAGGCCCAAGGCCTGCGCGGCAACCTTGTGCTCACCACTTCGGCCAACGCTGCCGTGGCGAAAAAGGGCTCGCTTGCCTACGATACCTCCAAGGCCGCCGCCAACCACCTCGTCCGTGAACTCGCCATCGAGCTTGCTCCCTTGGTGCGCGTAAACGGGGTCGCCCCCGCCACTGTGGTGCAGGGCTCCGCCATGTTCCCGCGCGACCGCGTCATCGGCTCGCTCGCGAAATACGCCATCCCTTACAAGGACGATGAGGCGACCGACTCGCTCGTGACCAAGCTCGCCCAGTTCTACGCTGACCGCACCCTCACCAAGGCCCCGATCACGCCAGCAGACCAAGCCGAGGCGTATTTCCTCCTCGTGACCCAGCGCCTCAGCAAAACCACCGGCCAGGTCGTCACCGTGGACGGCGGCCTCCACGAAGCTTTCCTGCGCTAGACTGATCTTTGGTTCGGGGAGCGCACCCGTCCCGGGTGCTCGACAGGGCATCCCGCTCTCCCCGGACCTCAGATTCTCGTGCGTCTTTCAGCCTTTTTCCTCCTTCAGCCTTTTCTCCCCGTCATGCCTTCCAAGAAAAAGCCCCCCGTCATCTACTGTGCCGCCATTGATCTAGGTGCCACCTCCGGCCGAGTCATGCTTGGTCGTTGGGATGGCGCCGGTCTTACGCTCACCGAAGCGCACCGTTTTCCGAATTCTTTCCGCACTATGGGCGGGCACGATTACTGGGACATCGGCGGGCTATGGGAGCAGATCGTCGCCGGCCTTCGCAAGGCCGTCGCGCACCTACCCAAGGGCGCGGTGCTGGCCTCGGTCGGCGTTGATACCTGGGGCGTGGACTATGTGCTGGTGGACGCTGCCGGACGTCCGGTGTATCCGACTTTTGCCTACCGCGATAACCGCACCCAGGCCGGCCTGAAAGCCCTCGCAGCCGATCCCGTCGCTCTCGCCCGCATCTACGCGGCGACCGGCATCCCGAATGTTTTCTATAACGCATCCCTCCAGCTCGCGGAGACGGTTGCGACCCATCCCGGCGTCGCCAAACTCGCTGCGCGCTGCCTTTTCCTGCCGGACTATTTCAACTTCCTCCTCTCCGGTCGCATGGTGAACGAGATCACCATCGCCAGCACTTCGCAGCTCCTTGATGGAAAGCGCGCCGCCTGGTCCGCCACCGCTTTAAATCACTTCAAGGTTCCCGCCCGCTGGTTTACCAAGCCCGTGCTCGCCGGCACCCGGCTCGGCCTCGTTCAGGGCCTCGATTTCATCAAGGGCACCGAGGTCGTCGCGGTGCCGGGCCACGACACGGCCTGCGCCTACGATGCCATGCCCGCATCGCCGGATGGCGGCGATCTCTACATCAGCTCCGGCACGTGGTCGCTTGTTGGTTACGAGAGCGAAGCCCCGGTGCTCGGCGCCGATGCCCTTGCCGCCCGTATCTCCAACGAGCGCATCGGCGATGGCCGTTACCGCCCGCTCACCAATGTCATCGGTTTGTGGCTACTCGAGGGCATCATGAAGGACTTCGCCTCGCGCCCAAAGACGGACGCCGAGTGGACCGCCCTCATCACCGCCGCCGAAAAACTTCCCGCGCCAGCTGCCTTGCTCAACGTCACCGATCCCGCCTTCTCCAACCCGATTTCGATGAAGGACGCCATAGACGCCCAGATCAAAAAGCGCCGTCTCGCCGCGCCCAAAGATCTCGCGGCCTACACCCGTCTCATCTGCTCCTCCCTCGGGCGCGGCCATGCCGACGCCAAAGCTGCGTTTGAGCGCCTCGGTGGACGCAAATTCCGCCGCATCCTCATGGTCGGCGGCGGCTCTAAAAACCGCCTCCTCTGCCAGGCCACCGCCAACGCCGCCGGCGTGCCGGTCGTCGCCTTCGCGCTCGAGGGCACTGCCGTGGGCAACCTTGCCCGGCAGCTGATTTCTCTGCGCGCTGTTCCGAATCTGGCCACGTTCCGCGCTCTGCTTGCGCCAACGCTCAAGCCCGTTACCTACTCACCTCAATCCCGCTGACCCAAACCTTGGCTGAGAAAAACGCCAAGAGGCAATAAAACCAGACGCTCCTATCCGCTCTCCTTCGGCTTCTTCCTGCGGCCAATCTTCCGCCGTCCGTCTTCCGCCCGCCATGTCCAACGTCACCGACCTTTCCGTCTCCCAGTCTGCCGATCTCGATGTCATCATCATCGGGAGTGGCGTCATGTCCGCCAACCTCGGCGCGCTGCTCAAGCGCCTTGAGCCTTCGCTTCGTATTCAGGTTTACGAAGCCACCGCCGAACTCGCCCACGAGGCCTCCCATGGTTGGAACAACGCCGGCACCGGCCACGCCGGCCTTTGCGAACTCAGCTACACGCCCAACCAAAATCCCGATGGCACGGTGGACGTTTCCAACGCCATTAAAATATACGCCCAGTTCGAGCGCACCAAACAGTTTTGGGCCTCGGCCGTCGCCGAGGGATTGATTGATGCGCCACGCGACTTCATCCGCCCTGTGCCTCACCTGAGTTTCGTGCACGGGGATAAAATGGTGGGCTTTCTGCGCGCCCGCCACGCCGCGCTCCAGGCCCATCCTTTCTTCTCCGAGATGACCTTCAGCACCGACCGCGCGGAAATCGCGCGCTGGGCTCCGCTGCTCACCGAGGGACGCCCCGCCGTCTCCATCGCCGCCACCAAAGTGGACGCCGGCACGGATGTGGATTTCGGCACTGTGGCGCGCAAACTCCTCGGCTGGCTCGCGAGCCAACCGGGTTGCGGCGTCTCTACCGGCCACCGCGTCGTGGGCTTGAAACGTGACGGCATCAATTGGGTTGTGACGGTGAAAGTGGCCGCCACCGGCGAGACCTTTAGCAAACGCGCCAAATTTGTCTTTGTCGGAGCTGGCGGCGGCAGCCTCGGCCTCCTCCAAAAAGCGGGGATCCCGGAGAGCCGTGGACTCGGAGGCTTCCCGATCGGCGGTCAATGGCTCGTCTGCGATGATCCCGCCATCGTGGCCCGCCACCAAGCCAAGGTTTACGGCCAACCGCTTGACGCCGCGCCCACCATGGCGGTGCCGCACCTCGACACCCGGGTGCTCGATGGCAAAAAGACCCTTCTCTTCGGCCCTTTCGCGTCCTGGACGACCAAGTTCCTCCACGGCGCCGGCAGTTGGACCGATCTACCTGGCTCTTTCCGCCCGCACAACGTCGCCACCCTGCTCAAGATCGGAGTCAAGAACTTGGGTCTCATCCGCTATCTGGTGCAGCAAGGCACTCAATCCATGGCCGACCGCATGGAAGTGTTGCACGTGTTTTATCCCGCCGCGAAGCAGACCGACTGGCGTCTGATCGACGCCGGCATCCGGGTGCAGGCGATCAAGAAAACGGATGGCGAGGCTGGCATCGTTCACTACGGCACCGAGGTTATTACCAACGAGGACCGCACCATCTCCGCCTTGCTCGGCGCCTCGCCGGGGGCGTCGGTGTGCGTGCACATCGTTCTGGAAGTAGTGCAAAAGTGCCTCCCGCAACTCTTGACCGGCCCTGAAGGTCGCGCGCGGATGGAAGCGATGATCCCCGGCTACTCTGAGGATCTGACCGTGCCCGCCGCCGCCGAGCGCTACGCCCCCAAGGCAAAGCTCGCCGCCGAACGCCTGCAACTGCTCGGCTGAGCCGGGGCTCATTCGAGTGGAGCGGCGCATTTCGCGTGCAACCGCCCGCAAGCCTCGGTGCTCGTCTCGCTACAAACCCTGCATGGGGCCGGAGGGCAGCGGCGGCGCAGAGTCGGTGTGTTCGCGCGCGTGGGTGGCGAGTTCGAGGCGAATGCTTTGCAGATTCTCGCGCACCAGCGCGCCCATGGATTCACACTGGTGGTAAACATTGCGTTTGTAGTGCTCGGCCAGCGCCTCGCGCAGCTCTCGCACTTGTTCAGGCGGGGCGAGCGGATCGCCCGACATCGCGGCGAGTAGCATGGCGAGGCGATCTTCGATAATGGCGGCGCGCTGGAGGATGATAACCTGCTCCTCACGCTGGTATTGGCGCGCGGTCTCGATGCGCAGGCTCTTTACGCAGAAGAGCGCGAGGGCCTGGTTCTCTTTGAAAAACTGGGGGCGGTAGAGGTTAAGGCGGCCTTCGTAGCTCTGCTGGTCAAAGTCCATCGCACGCACGCGAATTTGGGCGTCCTCAAAGTCAGGCGTTACGACGACGACAAAGTTATAGGAGCGCATGTCGCCAAGCAGGCGCACGAAGCAGCGCTCGTTGAATTTAACCAGCTCCTTGGCGAGGCGGATGGGGCGGATCTCGGGGTTGGTCAGCCAGCGATCAATGAACTCGTTGCCCGGGATGCCGGCGATGTGCTCCTCCACCAGCGTCCCGCCGCAGGTGAGGTAGTTGAGGCGGTTGGGTGAGAGCAGATGCTCGAGCTCGAGACCGTAAACGCGCGAAGCATCGCCGCGCTTGATGTAGAAGTGGTCGGGGTTGTCGTTGTAGGCGTTAACAATTCGAATGCGAAAGGGGGCGGAGTTGCCGAAGGAGCAAAAGTCTATGCGGTCAATGTAGAGGTGGCGCATCACCGAGAGGTCGCCGTCCACGCGCAGGATGGCATACACGCGCTTCAGATCATCGTGCAGCGATTGCATCTCCAGGCGGTCGTAGAAAACACTCTCCCAAAGCGTGGGGCGGCCGAGGCGATCGGCAAGGGGCACGCTGTCACTGAAACGCATCAGGCGCTCGTAGTTCACCGGGAGCTCGCGGTCGCGCCGGTAGCGGCGCAGGTAGGCACGCAGACCTTCGCTGATGGGGAACGAGGGCTTCTTACGCTGCTGGCGCGGGGCGTTTTCGCTTTCGACCTCCGGGTTGAGTGACATCGTGCCGCCAGCCTGCCGGAGCGCGAGCGCATGGCAACGGCGGAGGCGCGTGCCGACCGCGCGAAGGTGCACCTTGAGGCGGCTCTGTGCTGTTTATGAAAACGTGTCCATGCGTTTGAGGTTGGTTTCACTGTGGCGAACACCTAGCAGTTATTCTTCCCACTATGCCCAAAATACAATCCGACATCGGACTCATCGGCCTCGCCGTCATGGGTCAGAACCTCGCCCTCAACATCGCCGACCACGGCTTTAAAATTTCGGTCTACAACCGCACCGTGGAAAAGACCGAGAAGTTCGTCGCCGAAAACCCCTCCACTCCGGGCGGTCTCGTCGGTAGTGAAACCCTCGAGGAATTCGTCAAGTCCATCGGCCTCCCGCGCAAGATCGTCATCCTCGTTCAGGCCGGTAAAGCCACCGACGCCGTGATTGATGGCCTCATCCCTCTCCTCGCTCCGAATGATATCATCATTGACGGCGGCAACGCCCTATGGACCGACACCATCCGCCGCGAAAAATCCCTCAAGGAAAAGGGCCTCCGCTTCATCGGCTCCGGTGTTTCCGGTGGCGAAGAGGGTGCGCGTTTCGGCCCGTCCCTCATGCCCGGTGGCGACAAGGCCGCCTTCAAGGAGCTTGAGCCAATCTGGAAGGCTATCGCCGCCAAGGTCGATGCCAAGACCGGCAAGCCGCTCACCGGCGCCACCCCCGGCAAGCCCGTCAAGGGCGGCGTCCCCTGCACCGTCTATATCGGTGAAAACGGCGCCGGCCACTACGTGAAGATGGTGCACAACGGCATCGAGTATGGCGACATGCAGATGATCTGTGAGGCCTACTCCCTCATGCAGGGCTTGCTCGGTCTCAAGTCCGCCGAAATGGGCGAGATTTTCTCCACCTGGAACAAGGGCGCCCTTGACAGCTTCCTGATCGAGATCACCGCCGACATTCTTAAGCAGAAGGACCCGATGACCAAAAAGCCCATCGTGGACGTCATCCTCGACACCGCCGGCCAGAAGGGCACCGGCAAGTGGACCTCCGTCAACGCCCTCGACATGGGTGTGCCCGCTCCGACCATCGCCGAGTCCGTCTTCGCCCGCTGCCTCTCCGCCATCAAGGAAGAGCGCGTCGCTGCCTCCAAAGTTCTCAAAGGTCCGAAGATCAAGAAGGTCGCCCCCTCGCAAAAGAAGGCGCTCATCAAGGCTATCCACGATGCCCTCTACTGCTCGAAAATCTGCTCCTACGCGCAGGGCTTCCAGCTCATGCGCACCGCCCAGGGCGAATACGGCTGGAAACTCAACTTCGGCCAGATCGCCCAGATCTTCCGCGGCGGTTGCATCATCCGTGCGGCCTTCTTGCAAAAAATCACCGAGGCCTACGCCCGCGACCCGAAGCTCGCGAATCTCCTCCTCGACGACTACTTCAACAAGACCATCCAGAAGGCCCAAGCCAACTGGCGCACCGTCATCAGCCTCGCGGTCCAGAACGGTATCAGCATCCCGACTTTCGCATCGGCCCTCAGTTACTACGATGCGTATCGTTCCGCCCGCCTGCCGGCCAATCTGCTCCAGGCCCAGCGCGACTACTTCGGCGCCCACACCTACGAGCGCACTGACAAGCCCCGCGGCAAGTTTTTCCACATTGACTGGCCCGAGGCTGGCCGCCCCCAGCTCGAGGCTTAACCTAAATTAAGAACCTAGCGGGGAGCGCCGGCGGCTCGACTCCGACTTCCCCCCAAGGCGCGACCTTTACCGGTTGCGCCTTTTTTGCGCCTGTCTCCCGCCCCGGCACCCCGCCCGCTCGACAAGCCGCATTCGCACGACCACGTTCGAATGAACTCATGTCCGTCTCCGTTTCCCAGTCCGCTCCCGCCGCACCCTCCGCCACTGTTCGTTTTGCGCGTCCTGAATTGCTCGCGCCCGCCGGCGACTGGGAGTGCGCGCGCGCCGCGGTCGAGAACGGAGCCGACGCCATCTTCTTCGGCCTCGAGCGCTTCAACGCCCGCATGAGGGCGCACAATTTCACCGTCGCCGACCTGCCCGATTTGATGGCCTTCCTGCACCGTCGTGGCGTGCGCGGCTACGTTACGTTTAACACCCTCGTCTTCACCGACGAGCTCGCCGACGCCGCCGACTACCTCTGCGCCATCATCGCCTCCGGAGTGGACGCCGCAATCGTGCAGGACGTCGGTATCTGCCGCCTCATCCGCCGTCTTTCACCCGATTTCCCTATCCACGGCTCCACCCAGATGACCGTCACCAACGACGCCGGCGTAAGCTTCGCCCGCGACCTCGGTGCCGAACTGGTCGTGCTGGCCCGCGAAAACTCCTTGGTCGAGATCGAGCACATCCAGGCAGCCCAACGCGCCACCCTCGCGCCTGGCCAGGCGCCCTTGCCGCTCGAGGTGTTCGTCCACGGCGCCCTCTGCGTCGCTTACTCCGGCCAATGCCTCACCAGCGAATCGCTCGGCGGTCGGTCCGCCAACCGTGGCGAGTGCGCCCAAGCCTGCCGCATGCCTTACGAGCTCGTCTCCGATGGCGAAAAAGTGGACCTCGGCGACCGCGCCTATCTGCTCAGCCCGCAGGATCTCTCCGGCCTCTCTGTCCTGCCCGAGCTCGTCCGCGTTGGTGTCGCCTCCCTCAAAATCGAGGGTCGCCTCAAATCCGCCGAATACGTCGCGAGCATCACCCGCACCTACCGCCAGGCCCTCGACCGCGTCATGGCCGAACTCAACGGCCCTCCTTCCGCGCTCTCCTCCGAAGTAGGCTTGAACGTGAGTTCAAGTTCCGCCTCCGCCCTCCCGCTTTTTGACTCCACCGCCGCCGGCTACGAGTTGAACATGGCGTTCTCGCGCGGCCTCTACCCGGGCTGGTTCAAGGGCATCAATAACCAGGAACTCGCCCACGGTCGTTTCGGCACCAAGCGCGGCGTATTCCTCGGCCAAGTCTCCCGGGTCGGCGACGACCACGTCGCCCTCAAGCTCATCGCCCCGGCCAAGCTCGGCGACGGTCTCGTCTTCGACGCCGGCAACCCGGCGGCTGGCGAGGAAGGCGGTCGTATCTACGAACTCAATACCGACGCCCGCAGCGGCGAATCCGTCCTGCGTTTTGGTCACGGTGACATTGATTTCAAAAAAATCCGCCCCGGCCATCGCGTCTGGAAGACCAATGACCCCGCGCTCGACCGCGAACTGCGCGCCACCTTCGCCGGCGACAAGATCCGCCACACCCGTCCCCTTTGTGCCGAGGTCCACGGCCACGCCGGCGCGCCGCTCACTCTCATTCTCGATGACGGCGAGGGCCATGTCGTGCGCGAGGCCAGTTCCCTCCCGCTCGAAGCCGCGCCGGCCGACCAGCGCCCGCTCACTACCGAGCGTCTCCAAGACCAGCTTGGCCGTCTCGGCGGCACACCCTTCCATCTCGACGTTCTGGAAAACCGCCTCGAAGGCGCACTCATGCTCCCGACCAGCGAGCTCAACCGCCTCCGCCGCGAGGCCGCCGCCCGGCTTGAGAGTCTTCGGGCTGCTCCACGCAAATGGATGCTCATCGCGGACGCGGGAATGACCAAGGCCCAAGGTCCAATGACCAATGAGTCGGACATTAAGAGTCATTCGCCCGCCGCGCCCCAACTCATTCCCCTTGTTCGCGACTTCGCCCAACTCGACGCGGTTCTGAACAGTGGCATCCCTTTCGCCGACCTTTACTGCGAATTCGAGAACCCCAAGCACTACCGCGACGCCGTGCAACGCTTCCGCACCTGGCAAGCCTCCGCCACATTGGTCATTGGACATTGGTCATTGGACATTTCCCCGGCGGCTCCGCCGCCGGGGATCTGGCTCGCCCCGCCGCGCGTTTTCAAGCCCACCGAAGACTGGATCCTAAAGCAGGTCCTCGCCGCCGCACCCGACGGCATCCTGGTCCGCAACCACGAGCACTTGCGCTTCTTCCCCGCCTTCGCGCCCGAGCTGCGCCTGCGCGGCGATTTCTCCCTAAACGTCGCCAACCCGCTTTCCGCCGAGTATTATATTTCCAAATACAAGCTGGAGCGCGTCACCGCCAGCTACGATCTCAACGTGGGCCAGCTCGAATCCCTGCTAAAGGGTGCGCCGCCCGCCTGGTTTGACCTTACCCTGCACCAGCACATGCCCATGTTTCACATGGAGCACTGTGTCTTCTGCGCCTTCCTTTCTAAGGGCAAAGACTACCACGACTGCGGCCGCCCCTGCGACAAACACAAGGTGGCGCTGCGCGACCGCGTCGGCGCGCTCCTGCCGCTCAAGGCCGACGCCGGTTGCCGCAACACCGTTTTCAATAACCGCGCCCAGACCGGAGCCGAGTTCTTCGACCGCCTCCTCTCGCTCGGTGCGCGCCATTTCCGGGTCGAGTTCGTGGACGAGTCGCCCGAGGCCGTGCTCCGCACTGTCGCCGCCTACGATAGACTCCTTCGCGGCGAAGTGTCCGGCGCCGAGCTCTGGCGCGAGTTAAAACTCCTCAACCAACTCGGGGTCACTCGTGGCCAGCTTGAGACCGCACCTCAGGTGATTTTTAAGAAACGTTGAGGCGGGCTCGGCCTCCTACGCAGGAGCGTGCTTGCACGCGATTTCCGGAAATAGCTCAGTCCTTGCGATTCACTTTACCGCGCCGTCGGCGCGGCGAGTTCTTCTGGCTCGACCCCCGTGCGTAGCGCCACCAGCGCGAGCACCTTCGGCACATAGAGGCGTGTTTCCGATGGTAGCCGGTCCGCGATCTCCGCGAAGGTGGTCGCCCCGTTTGCCTTCAATGCCCGCCGCACCGTTCCCTCGCCGGCGTTGTAGGCCGCCAGGGCAAGCGGCCATGAGCCGAACAGCCCGTGTAATTTCCGTAACAGGCCCGCCGCCGCCCGCGCGCTTTTCTCCGGATGGGTGCGTTCGTCGAGGGGTAGCAAACTCAAGCCCATGGCCCTCGCCGTGCCCGGCATGAACTGAAACAAACCCCGCGCCCCTGCGGGACTGCGCGCGCGTGGGTTGAATGTGGACTCCGCCTCGGCCAGCCACGCCAGCGCCTCGGCCACGCCTTGCGCCGTGAACTCCGGCCTCACCACCGGCAGCAATGCCTCCGCCGCCACTGGTCTCGGCCTTCCCTGTAAACGCTGCACCCACAAGCCATACATCGGCACCCCCGCCCCTGGCTTTACCCGCACCGGCGCGGGCGCAGGTTGCGACGGCGGGGCTGGAGTTTTTGGCATCTTCGGTGGAACGTGCGGCTTTGGCGGGGTGGGCGTGATTTCAACCGCCCCATCCGTGCTCAGTTTCGTCTCCGCCGCCGCCGCTTTTGCCACAGCGATTTCGTCAACGCGCTCGGCCAGCCAGTCGGCGTAATCTTCGTAACCCGGTGTAGCCCGTAGCGCCGCCAGCGCCACGCGCGCCTCGGGTTCGTAAGCCGCCAACTCGGCCAGCGAACCGTCCTGCCGTGTCTTATCCAAGCGCGCCGCAAATTCGTCCCACTGCTCACGAGTCGGAAACGCGAACTCCGCCTTGATCTCTGGCGGCGCCAAGGTCTCGAAGAGCGCCTGCCCAACCTCGAACATGTCCGCGTCCTGCCCCCGCACGCTACCTGCTGCCAACCCTGCGAGGACGCCGCCGCACACAAATAAGCAAAACCTCATACCTGCTATGAGCGCGCCAACCTGCTCGTAGTTCCACTAGAAAATCACCCATCATAGGGATGAAATCGGCCCCCGGGGATCTTCGCTTCATCCCGCGCCCGCCCTCCTGCGCTCTCCCGCGCCGCGCTTGACCCCACTCCCGCGCGAACGCATTTCTTGCGCTTACGTCGTATGAACCGCGTCTATATCAAAACCTACGGGTGCCAGATGAACGAACGCGACTCCAACGCGGTCGCCGCCATGCTGCGCGCTCGCGGCTACCGCATCGTCGCCGACGAGAACGCCTGCGACATAATGCTCCTCAATACCTGCTCCGTGCGTGACGCCGCTGAGCAGAAGGCCCTCGGAAAGGCCGGCTACGTCGCCCACCGCAAGAAGCACAATCCCGACTTCATCCTAGGCATCCTAGGCTGCATGGCCCAGAACCGCGGCGCCGAAATTCTCGAGCGTCTGCCCGACGTTGACCTCATCATCGGGACGCAAAAATTTCACCAAGTCCCCGGTTATCTCGACAATATACGCGCCGCCCGCGAGGCCGGCCTGCCCGTCGGCGCAAGCATCGTGGATATCGCCGAGGAAACAGATTCGCAAAACACCATCCGCGACCACTTCGAGACCGGCGAGCGCCAAGTCTCCGCGTTCGTGTCCATCCAACAGGGCTGCAACATGGACTGCGCCTTCTGCATCGTTCCCAAAACCCGCGGCGACGAACGCTCCCGCCCCATGGACGAGATCGTCGCCGAATGCCGCGCCCTCGCCGAGCGCGGCGTGCGTGAGGTCACCCTGCTCGGCCAGATCGTCACTTCCTACGGCCGCCGCGATTACGCCCACACCGACGGCGTCTCTCCCTTCGTGCAGCTCATCGAGCAGGTCCACGCCATCGAGGGCATCGCCCGCATTCGCTTCACCTCGCCGCACCCGCGCGGGTTTAAGGACGACCTCGTCGCGGCCTACGCCCGCCTGCCCAAGCTCTGCCCTTACGTCCACCTGCCCCTCCAGAGCGGCAGCGACCGCATCCTCAAGGCGATGAACCGTCCGTATTCACGCGACCGATACAAGCAGATCGTGGACGCCCTTCGTGCCACCACGCCCGGCATTTATTTGTCCACCGACGTGATTGTCGGCTTCCCCGGCGAGACCGAGGAGGAGTTCGAGCAAACGAAAGGGCTCTTCACTGCCTGCGACTATGACATGGCCTACATTTTCAAGTATTCCATCCGCAGCGGCACCCCCGCCGCCGAGCTCGGCGACCAGATACCCGACGAGGTAAAAGAGCGCCGCAACCACGAGCTGCTGGATATCCTCA
>CAMDHP010000064.1 GCA_945898185.1 Akkermansia muciniphila
CTTGAGGTCGGGCTTGCGGGGTAGCCTGACCGGCTCTAGCCCAGATCAATGAAGTTCACCGTTTCCAAAAAGTTCACCTTCGAGTCGGCCCATTCGCTGCCGTATCTGCCGGTCGGGCATAAGTGCCGTAACATCCACGGGCACTCGTATGTGGTGGAGGTGTTTTGCACTGGGCCGCTCGACGCGCGTGGGTTCGTGGTGGATTTTGCGGAAATATCCGACGCGATGAAGCCGGTGGTGGATCGGCTGGATCACCAGTTTCTCAACGACATCCTGCCCTTCGCGACGACGGCGGAGAACCTCGGGGCGTGGATCATCGGCGAACTTGCGCCCTCCTTGTCTTCGCTCTCGCACGTTCACGTGCATGAGACGGCGCGCACCTGCGCACGGGTGGAGCGCTGAGCCGCTCCGAGTGCGCGATTGTTGTTATCCCCGGCTCACGCGGCAGGAGTGCGCGGCGAAGCCGGCGCCGAAGGAGACGAGCCACCAGTCGGCGCCGGGCTCCGGTGGCGGGCCTTCGCGGAGAGCACCGTCGAGGGCGAAGAGCACCGAGGGGCTGCTCATGTTGCCGTGCTCGCGCAGCACGCGGCGGCTGGCTTCGAGCGTGTGGCCGGGGATAGCAGCCTCGATGGCGTCGAGCACATCGCGTCCGCCCGGGTGGGAGAGGATGCGCACGGGCGAAGGCAGAGCTGCCTGCTCGGCGGCGAAAAGGCGGGCGACCGTCGCGGCGGCGAGCGCGGGCACGTCGGCGGAAAGCAGGTTGCGCAGTTTGCCGTCGCGTTGCTCAAAGCGAATCTTGTCCCGGGCGGCGGGGTCGTGGTACGTATTGAAACCACCGATACGGAGCGGCGCGACGGCGTGGGGGCCGGTCGCGGGTGGGGTCGCGCGCCAGATGGTGGCGGCGGCACCGTCGCCGAAGAGGCACGCGCTGACCAGCACACCGGGGTCGTCGTCGAGGTAGAAGGCGGCCGAGCAGATCTCGACCGCGATGCACGCGACGGTGGCGCCAGGATGCGCGGCGAGCACGCCTTGGGCGGAGCGCAGGGTGGGGATTGCAGCGCCGCAGCCGAGACCGACGAGGTCCTGGAGATAAGTGTTGGGGCGGAGACCAAATTGTTCGGCGACGTAGCTGGTGACGCCGGGACAGAGGTATCCGGTGCAGGTGCAAACGAGCAGGGCGTCGAGCTGGTCCGCGCGGATACCGGCTTGCTCCAAAGCGGCGGCGAGGGCGCGGCCGGCGAGGAGCGGGGCCTCGCGGCGGAAGGATTCGTTGAGCTTATCGGCGGACGCGGCGAATACTTGCTCGATGGGGTTGAAGGCAAAATGACGGGTGTCTATTCCGCTATCGCCGCGCAGGACGGCTTGCAAGGTGAGGCGTGAGCGGCGGGAGAGGTGCTGGTGGGCTTCGGCCGACGTGATGAGATCGCAGCACTCCGCCTGGGTGAAGCGGGTGGTGGGGACGGCGGTTACGAGAGCGTGCAAATACATCAGTGGAGGATGTGGTAGAGCGGGTTTAGCGGAAGCAGATTGCGTCGGGCGGTTGAGGTGAGTGCGCGTTGGCCGAGCGGGCGAAGCAGGGCGGGATGAAGCAAGGAGGACGCGGCGAGGCGCATGCGGAAACGGGCGCGAACGAGACAGTCGATTTTTGCGACGGTGGCGGGCCACCCGGCATCGCCATGCGACCAGGCGATTAAAGGATCTAGCGCGAGGGCGGCGGATTGAAAGGCCATGGCCATGCCGTTGCCCGTGAAAGGAGGGATAAGCGCGAACGCGTCGCCGAGCACGAGGCGGCGGGGAGCGGATGAGACGGCGTTTGATTGGGGTGCACGGCCGAAGGCGAGGCCTGCTACGGCGCAGCGCGAATCGGCGTCGATATCCGCGGAGGCGAGGCGGAAGGCGAGGGCGTCGAGCCCGGCGGCGCGGAGATAGGCGGGCAGGGCGGTGGCGCGGTCGAGCGCGAGGCCGGAACGCTGGCGGAAGAGACCGGAAACGTTGACCTGGCCATCAGGCAGTTCGCAGAGGCCGACGTAGGCGTGTTCGCCGAGGTGGAGTTCGAGCGGGCCGGATAACGTGAGGCCGCGTGCGTGGCATTTAAGGCCGAGCCAGGGCGAGCCAGTGGTGGCACGGCGACCTTGGGCGAAGATACGGCCCGGCGGGGAGCCTTTGAGGTCAATGCGGGAACGAGTGCGAAGGTCGCCGCCGGCGGCGATGAAAGCGGTGGCGAGGCGCTGGTCGAGCACGTGGCGGCCGATGGCGAAGGCGGGCGCGGGCAGGGTTTGGCGGCGTTGCAGGGAGTCGCGCTGAAACCAGGCGACCTCGGTATGGCGAAGGACGTCGGACAAAAAAGGTTCGAGGCCGAGTTTCGCAACGGTCGCGGGGTCAAGTCCGGCGATGAATTCGCCGCAAACGCGATGGCGCGGGTAAGTGCCGGCCTCGTGGAGGGTGACGGGAATGGCTGCGCGGCGCAGGGCGAGGCCGAGGGAGAGGCCGGATAGGCCGCCGCCGATGATCTCCACGGGGCGCATCGAAGGAACGATGATGGCGGGCGAGGGGATCATGGGCGGCGGATGGCCAAAAAACGGTAGGCGCCGAGGAAGGTTGTGCTGACGCGGCAACCCCAGCGGGCGGAGGAGAGACCGAGGGCGCGCGCGAGTTCGTCGGCGCGGAAGCCGGCCTGGATACTCACCCGGCCATCATGGCGGGTGACGGGGCTGGCCCCACCGAGGTGCGCACCGAGCGCCCACAGCAATCGGGCGCGAGGGTGGCGTAAGGGTTCGTTGAATACGAGCACGCGGGCGGTTTGGTCGAGCTGTGCGCCGAGCGTGGAGAGGGCGGACGCGTCAAGATGATGCAGGATGAGGTTTCCGATGACGATGGGGTATTCGGCCCAATTGACGAATTCAAGGAGGTCGGTGGCATACCAGCGGGCGGTGGCTGGCCAGCTGGCGGGAGCGGGAAAGCGGTCAAGGGCGTCGGTCGTGAGGCCGGCGGCGCGGAGAGAGAGGGTGAGGGTGCCGTCGCCGGCGCCTAGTTCGAGGGCGCGTTCGCCGGTGCGGGCGAGAGGTGGGGCGGTGCGGGCGAACCAGCGGTGGTTTCGCATGATGCGATTGAGGCGGACGAGATCGCGCCGGCTTCGCGCGGCCTCGGGGGACGCGGGCGGAAGAGAGTCGAGCAACTCGGGGGTGAGAATGCGTTCCATCCTTGAAACGTGGGGATAGAAGAATTTTGCGCAAGCGGGGCGGTCCGGCTTGGCACGCGGCGGCGTTCATCCGGCGCGCTTAGTTGCGAGATATTCGCGTCGTTTTTGTGGAGCGGCGTGGGCGGAGTTTTTGGCTGCCAGCTGGGGGCTGTATCAGCGTGGCCGGTAATGGCCCCGGCCGGTTATTCGAGGTGGTAGGCGGTTTCGCCGTGCTCGGCCTGATCGAGGCCGGTGCTCTCCGCCGTCTTACTCACGCGCAGGCCTACGAGTGCTTTTACGATGGCGATGATGAGAAGGGTGCCGGCGGCAGACCAGAGGAGGGTGAAACCCACGCACTTGGCCTGGATGAGCAGTTGTGCGCCCGCATTATCCACGCCCCGACCGCCCAGCGCGGACAGGCCGAAGACGGCGACCAAAAGAGTGCCAGTGATGCCGCCGACGCCGTGCACGGCGAAGACATCAAGTGCGTCGTCGATCGCCGCCCTGCGCTTGATCAAAACGCAGGCGAAGTAACACACGATGCCGGCGATGAAACCGATGGCTGCCGCGCCCAGTGGGCCGACATTACCCGAAGCGGGAGTGATGGTGGCGAGTCCGGCGACCATACCGGTGACGATGCCAACGAGTCCGGGTTTGCCGTTCTTTCGCCATTCGATGGCCATCCAGGTGAGGCTGGCGACGGCGGCCGAGATATGGGTGACGAGCATGGTCATGCCAGCGCCCTCGTTGGCGCCGTTCTGGCTGCCGGCGTTGAAACCGAACCAGCCGACCCAGAGCATCGATGCGCCGATCATGACCATGCCTGGGCTGTGCGGCGGGTGAAGGTGGGAAGGGAAGTGTGCCCGCGGCCCAACGAACTTCGCCAGGATCAGCGCTGAGATACCGGCGGTGGCGTGCACCACGATGCCGCCAGCGAGGTCGATGACCCCCATTTTTTGCATCCAGCCACCGCCCCATACCCAGTGCGTTACGGGTGCGTAAACGATCAACAGCCAGAGCGCAGTGAAGAGCAGCATGGCGCTAAATTTCATGCGTTCAACAAAGGCGCCGATGATCAAGGCGGGCGTGATAATGGCGAAGGCCATCTGAAACATTACGAACACTGTCTCCGGGTAGGTTCGGCCCGCCAGATCACCTAAACCGATTCCTCGCAGACCGACGGCACCGAGACCGCCGATCCAGTCGTTGCCCTCCGAGAAAGAAAGGCTGTAGAGGCCCAGAACCCAAAGGACAGAGGCCAGACAGGCGACGGCAAAACAGTGCATCAAGACCGAGAGGAAGTTTTTAACCCGCACGAGTCCGCCGTAGAAAAGGGCGAGACCGGGCAGCGTCATGAAGAGCACCAACGTGGTGGAGGTGAGCATCCACGCGGTGTCACCGGCGCTGAGAGCGGGCGCGGTCGTCTGGGCCGAGGCCAAGACGGGCAATAAGGAGAAAGCGACTGCGATTGCTGGCAGGCGGCGAAGGATGGGGAGCATGGTGCGCGTGGAGAGAAATCTGGAGTGGGAGACGGCGCGCCTCCCGCTCCGAAAGACACGGGGCGAAAAGCGGCCAAGGTCAGAAGAAAACAATTCATGCAAAGAGCTCAAAGCTGAAAACGGTGATTCTTCGACGTTGCCTGTGGGTAACTTGGTAGTGGGGTAGCGCGGAATGTGTTCCCGACTTGGAGTCGCCGTCCAAAACCGATTGGTTGTGGCAAAGGCCGTGACGGACGCTGCCATCGAAGGAATGCGTCCGCTATGTCGGTCGCCGCATCGGGGGCTCACTCTATTTCAAAAGTGTTTACGCAAACGTCCCGCGCCGCCGTCCATTGCTGGTGGCTCAGCCGGATTTCCCTTCGCGGAACGCGCCGCTGCAGGGTGCCGAGGTGCAGCGGAGTGGACGCTGAACGGGTGGCGGGCTCAGATCAGGCCGAGCTTCATTTTGCCCTCTTCGCTGATCATCGACTGATTCCAGGTTGGTTCCCAGACGATGCGGACATCGGCTTCGCTGAGGCCGGGCACGAGTAGGAGTTTTCCCTTCGCGTCCTCAGCGATAGCCGGGCCCATGCCGCAGCCGGGGGCGGTGAGAGTCATGGCGACGTCCACCTTGAAGCCGGAGTCGGCCTTGATGACGTCGAGCGAGTAAACCAGGCCAAGGTCCACGATGTTTACCGGGATCTCGGGATCGTAAACTTTGCGAAGCTGGTCCCAAAGTGCGGTGGGGTCGGGCGCGCCATCGGCGGTGGTGGCGGCGGAGACAGTTTCGACGTTGATCTGTTCGCCGATCGCGTCGGCGTCCTTGCCATCAATGCGATAGAGGCCGGCGTCTCCCTGCACGGTGTAGGTGCCGCCGAGGACCTGGTGGATGAAGACCTTCGCGCCGGCGAAGAGCGTGTGTTTGTCGCCCGACGGTATTTGGGTGACAACTACGTCGCGGGAGAGGATGCGGTCTTTGGAGGCGGAGGACATGGGAAGGAGTGAGCGAGAAAACGTGTTCAGGTAAAAGAGCCGATTTTGCCGCCCGCACAAGCCGGGGAGATTCGAAATCGAATTTGATGCTGCCCCGTCTGCCAATGACGGCTGCGTAGGCGGGAAGCGATGAACCATTGGAATTCCAGACGCGGGCGTGGCGCTCACACGGTCTGAACTCTAGCGTCGCTCGCCGTTAATCCTGTTGCGGATGATCTACCGTTTGAGGCAATTTTACCGATTAAAGTCTATTTTATCCGGGACGTTGGTATAAAAGTGCATCGACGTGGGCGAGCGAACGGGCAAAGGCCCAGGAGATTGCATCAGATCGCGGCGTCCAACCCAAGAGTTCGGGCTTACCTACAGTTTTAGGATAAACGGGATCAGAAGGTCACGTTGACCTCGTGGTGGTGGCCGGGTTCGAGGGTCAATTCGCCGAGGGCGGTGCACTCGATTTGGTCGTTTTTGTAGAGGCGGACCCTGGCGGGGAAAAGTAACTCGGGGTTTTCCCAGCGCCATTTGCCGATGGAGAGGAAGTGAAGCGGGGTGCCTTTGGTGAGGCTGAGGCCGGGGCCGTCGCCGCGGATGAAGAGCTTGTTGCCGATGCCGATGTAGGCGGTGGCGATGAGGCGGGTAAGGCCGTCGCTGGAAAGGGCGGGCTCGGGGGGCGGCGGAACGACGGCTGGCTCGGGTTCCGGCGTCTGCTCTGGCTCAGGGGCGGGTGTAGGCTCGGGGGTAGAGGCGACCGGCGCGGGCGTTGGCTCCGGGGTTGGTTCAGGAGCTGCCAAGGGCGCGTCCGGTGTCAGCGTCGGTGGCGAAATTGCAATGGGAGTGGCGGTAGCGGCTACTGCGTTGACGGAAGCGAGGGCGAGAGCCGAGTTGGTCGCGGCTTGAAGGGTGGCCTCGAGGGATTGGGCGAGCGATGTGCGTGCTGCCTCGGCGGTGGTGTCGAAAGTGGCGCTTAATGCGGCACGTTGGGTTGCGGCGCTGGCGTCGAGTGCGGTGGTAAAAGTGGCGACTGCGGAGGAGGCGGCGCTTTCGAGGGCGGCGCGGTTTTGGGCGGCGGCCGCATCGATGCGGGCAATGGCGGCGGAGGTGGCTTTTTCGAGGGCCTCGGTGGTGTGGCGGGTGGCCTCGGCGGCCTGGGACGGGAGGCGGGCGAGCGACTCGGAGTGTTGTTTGGCGAGGGCTTCGAAAGCGGCGAGTTCAGCGGTGGCGCGGGTGATGCCGGCGAGGGCGGCGGAGAGGCGGGCGGTGTCGGTTTCGCGGGCGCCAGCGAGCTCGCGGCGGAGGGTGGCGACCTCTTCGTGCAGGGCGGTGTCTTCGGCGGCGGCGGCGGGGGTGGTGAGTTGGGCGCGGGCGTCGTTGAGCTGGGATTGGAGAACGGAGGGGAGGGATTTGGCGGCCTCCATTTGCTGGGCGATGGTGGCGGCGGCGATGCTGACCTGGTCGGCGGTGGAGGAGACGGTGCGGGCGAGGACCTCGATCTGGTTGGCGCGGTCTCGGAGGGCCATCTCCTGGGCGCGGTTAAAATTGAGGATGAGCGGGAGCAGGCCGGCGACGGCGGCGAGTCCGACGCAAAAGGAAATGGCGGCGAGGGGGACGACGCCGAGGGGGGCAGGGGCCTGCCAGCCGATGAGGGCGGCGACTGAGAGCAGGACGATGTCGGCGATGACAAAAGGCATGGAAGGCAATCGGGGAGCTTCGGCAGGGATTTTCATGAGCGGAAGACGGACTAAGAATGAGGAGGAATGATTGGCTAGGCTGGGCGCGTCACAAGGGCGAAAACGGATGGCGTCGGCTTGCCTGAGGACTTGGAGAGACCGTGTGCTCGGGTGATGGGGGCGAGACTTGAGGTCGGAGGGGAAGGAGGCGGAGGGTGGACGGCCAGTTAAAATGAAGAATGCGAAACTTGAGCTTACGTTCAAGCCTACGGGGAAGGTGCGGGGGTGGGACCGGGCCCCTCCGTCGCTAAAGCCTTGGAGGGCGCCGCTGGCGCGGCGAGGGCCCAGAGGGCGTCGAGGACAGGTTGGTCGAGCGTGAAGACGAGGCCGAGGGTGGCGGAGCCAGCGAGCTGGGTGGAGGCGCCGGTGCGCTCGGCGAGGTAGAGGGTCACGGGCGGGCCGGCGGGGTCGAGGGTCGCTTCGAGAACGTAAGACCAGGGTTTCTCGACGCCATCAACAAGGGTCGTGGCGGGGAAATCTTCGCGGATAATGGCTTGGGCGCGGAGGGAGCGGAGGGATTTTAAGAGGGCGGTAAGGGCGTCGCGGCGGGCGGGGGTTTCGGAGGCGAGGACCTCGGCGGGCGTGCGGTCGGCGGGGAGGACGAGGTCGAGGAGGGCTTTGGCGTCGGCGGGGGCGGCGGGTTTGATGACGAGGCGGGCGATGCGGGTGGCGTCGGGCAGGCGGGAGAGCTGGCGGTCGCGGTAAACGCGGGGATCGACGGGGATGGAGCTGAGGGCGTCGGGGGCGAGGGCGTAGACGTAGGGCTGTCCGGCGACGCGGGCGTAGATGGCGGAGTCCGCACCGCCTGGAAGGGCGAACTCGAGGGTGAGCGAGGTGGGGGCGGAGACGGCGGTGTTGGCGGCGGTCTTTTCGGGGGCGGCGAGTTCAAGGGTGACGGTGCGCTCGGGGCGGTTAAAGCCGAGGTTTTCGAGTTCGATGGCGGTGGGGGCGTCGTTGGCGAAGCGGACGGCGTCGAGCAGGGCGAGGCGTTGGAGGAGTTGTTCGACAGTGGCGGGGTCGGCGCGAAGGGTGGAGGTGGGGTCGGCGTCGGCGGGGAGGAGCCGCCAGGCGGTTTCTTCGGAATCCAGTTTTTGAATACGAAGGGGCCGGTTTTGTTCGCGGGCGGGGGCGTCGGCAAGGGTGAGGGCGGTAACCCGGGCGGGGTCAAAAGGCAGGACGCGACGGTCGCGGAGGGCGGTGGCGGCGTCGCGGAGATCGGCGACGAGCCGGGTGGAGAGGGTGGTGGTGAAGAGCACGGAGCGCTCGTCGAGGCGGGCGTAGTATTCTACGGCGGCGACGCCAGGGACGGAGGCGGCCTCGGGGTCGAGCGGGAGGCCGAGGGAGAGGGTCTCGCGGCGGCCATTGCCTTCGAGGGTGATGCGGAGGGAAGGAGTGGTGAGGCCGGTGATGGCGGGGTCGGGGCGGTGGTCGGCTTGGGCGAAGCGTGTGACCTGGAGGGCGTGGAGGGAGTTTAAAGCGAGTTCGGTGCGGGTCTTGGTGGCGCGGGTAGTGACGGGGGACTCGAAGGCCCAGTCGTCTTGATCGCGGCGAAGGCGGGTGCGGGGACCGGTGGTGGACGTCTGGAGGGTGAGGGCGCGGGCCTCGAAGGCGGGGATGGTGAAGAGCTGGGCGGAGCGAAGGGCAGACTCACCCAAGGTGAAGTTATCGTAGATATTGCGGTTGACGACGTGGATGCGGGTGGCGTCGGGGGAGAGGACGTAGAGGCGGTTGCCGACGACGGTGTCGCCGCCGATTTTGAGGATGAGTGGCGGGATGGGTGAAGCGGGGGTGAGGGTGAGGGTGAGGCGGGGGTGATCGAGGCCGTAGTCGGCGAGGGATTGGCCGTTGCGGGTGAGGTCGGAGACGGGGAAGGAAGTCTCGTGTTCGAGGAATTGAAGGCCGTTGAGCATGCGGCGAACGGCGAAGTCGTTGGCGGGCCATCTGGCGGGAGCGGCGGTGGCGGGACTGACGAGAATCCAGCGGTCGGTTTCGCGCTCGAGGGTGAGGGTGGTGGCGGGCTCGGTGGCGGAGGTGGCGGGGCGTTCGCCCTCGGGGGGATTGAACGAAATCTGGAGGCGGTCGAGGTTGGCGGCCTCGGGGCCGAGGACGCGGCGGCGGTTCTCCTCAAGCACGCGGCTCCCGGCGGTGTGGCGCTTGACGAGGAACAGATAGCCGAAGACGGCGAGGTTGAGCGCGAGGAGAATGAGGGTGATTTTGGAGCGCACTTTTTTAAAGTTTAAGGTGAAAAATGAAGATCGAGACGGCGACGGTCCGGTATTACGGGTGGAGTTGTTAGTGTGGGCTTGAACTTAAACTTGAGACTTTGACTGCGCGGCCTCCGGCGGGCTAGCGGCGGCGGGACCAGGCGACGACGAGGCCGAGGAAGGCGGCGACGGCGGGAAGGGCGAAGAGGAGGGTGAGGCGGAGGCGGCCGAGTTGGGCGGTGGTGAGGGAGAGCTGGAAACGCTCGATCGGGCGCGGGGGCAGGGTGAGCTGGGTGTCGCGGTCCACCAGCCAGTTTATTGAGGCGAGAATGAGGGAGAGATTGCCGCTGGCGGCGAGGCGGCCGTTGGCGGCCCAGTCGGCGCCGCCGAAAACGACGAGACGGCCGCCGCGGATGCTGAAGGGAAGATTACCGCCGGCGATGACACGCTTCGAGGCGGTGCCGACGGCGAGGCGAGGTGCGAGATCAGTAGCGGCGTCAAACACGGGCGTGCCGGCCTGGCGGTAGGCGCGCTCGCCCCAAGCGGTGGCGGAGGTCGCGAGGAGGGGGACGACGTCGAGACCCGGGTCAGGATTACGGCCGAGGTCGGCGCGGACGGAGCGGGCGGGACCGAAGCGGAGGGGAATCTTGTTAGTGGAGAGAAAGTCCACGACCGGATGGGCGGAGGCGGTGGGGTAAAGAATCAAGTCGCCGGTGTCGGAGCGGCCATCGGGGCCCTCGTCGAGGATGAGCACATCGTCGGCGAGCACGCCCCAGTCGAAGAGGAGATCTTCGAGACCTGCGGGAACGGCGGGAGGGAGAAGGGCGAGCACGCGGCCGGCTTGGGTGGAGAGGGTGCGGCGAAGGAGCTCCTGTTCCTCAGCGCTGAAGCTTCCTTGGGGCCCGGCGATCACGAGGAGGGCGGCGTCGCGAAGCTGGGTGCGGTCGTCGGAGATGAGGTTGAAGGGGCGGAGCTCGAAGTTACGGAGTTCGAGTTCGCTGCGGAGAAGGGAAAGGCCGCGGGAAGGGTCGGTATCGGTGAGGTCCATCTCGCCGTGACCGATGAGGAAGAAGATCTGTTGGCGGCCGGGACGGGTGACGTCGAGGATGGCGGCGGTGAAAGCCTGTTCGCCGAGGAAGCCGACCTTTTCCTGATTCTTGATCTTATAGAGCTCGGTGAGGCCGACGGAGCGTTTTTTATCGCCGGAGGTGACGAGAATGAGGTTGGGCTGGTCTATGCCGTTTTTCTGGGCTGCGGCGCGGTTTTGGTAGACGTCAACGTATTCAACCGTGACGGGCGCTTTGGGATTGGCGGCGGAGGCCTCGACGTAGTCGCGGAGAAGGGAGCGGACATCGCGGTAGGCCTGTGCGATGGAGTCGTTGTCGTCGCTGTCGGTGAGGGTGACGATGATTTTAACCGGGGCGGGGAGTTCGCGAAGGTAGGAGCGGGTCTCGGGGGAAAGGGAGTGGCGGTTGTGGCGGGAGAGGTCGAAGCGCCAGGAGTGGAGGGTGGCGAGGTAGTTGAGACCGACGACCAGAGTGAGGACGAGGACTGCCTGGGCGAGGAGATGGGCGGTGCGCAGCCAGCGTGCGGAGCGGAAGCTGGTGGGAGAGGAGGCGGACATAACGGCGAAGGGCGGAAAAGGCTGAAGACGGGCGGAAGGGAGAAGGGTTAGCTGTGGAGGAGCTTGGCCTCTACGCCGAAGATACTGAAGAGCAGGGCGACGGTGGAGCCGCTGAGGTAGAAGAGGACCTGGCGGGTATCAATCACGCCCCGGGTGAAGTCGTCGAGGTGGGTGAATATCTGCACATAGTCTATCGCGCTGCGGGTGGACGCCATGGAGTCGAGTTTCAGGAGCTCGAGAGTGGAAGTGTAGCGTGTGCCGATGACGAGTAGAAGAAGGAGCACGAAGGCGAGGATGCCGGCGACGGCCTGGTTGCGGGTAATTGAGCTGGCGAAAATGCCAAGTGCTACGAAGAGCAAACCGGAGACGGTGATGAAGAGGTAGCCCCCGATGAGCGGGCCGGAGTCGAGGCGATAGGAGGTTCCGGCGAAGAGCTGCAGAATAGAGAAGAAGCCGCCGGTTGAAGCCCAGAGTCCGAGGTAAAGGGCGTAGGCGGCGAAGAACTTTGCAAACACGACCTGCGGGGTGGTCACGGGGGTGGTGAGCAGGGTTTCGAGGGTTCCCAGGCGGCGCTCCTCGGCGAGGGACTTCATGGTGAGCAGCGGAACCATGAAAAGAACAGGGATCCAGAAGAGTTGAAAAAACGTGCCGGCGGGCGAGCCCTCCTGCGCCGCCGAGGTGAACGACTCAAGAATGCCGGCGAAGATGAAGCCCATAACCACGAGGAAGAGCGTGGCGGCGATGTAGGTGGCCGGACTGACGAGGAGCATTCGAAGCTCGTGGCCGAGAAGGATGCGGAAGGAGCGCATTTGTAGGAAAAAGGACTGAAGGACTAAAAGGCTGAAGGTTCGGAGGGCGGAGGGAGGGGAATGCTGAAGGTGACTCAGGGGGGGCTCTTTTTAGCCACTCAGACTTTCAGACCTTCAGTCTTTGGATTCGTGGCGGCGAGGAAGACGTCTTCGAGGGTGTGGCGGGTGCGGGTGAGGGCGCGCAGACGGAAGCGGGAATCGTGCGCGAGGGCGTTGACGAGGGGCTCGCGGAGGTCGGGGGCATCGCGCGGGGCGGTGAGGCTCAGGGAGGCGAAGCCGTCGGCGTCAGGGGCGTCGGGAGCGGATACGAGTGCAAGCCCGGGGTGCAGGGTGGCGAGGAGGGAGGGGAGGGCGGCGAGGGGACCCGCGAGCTCGAGCTCATAGTGGCCGGGGCCGAGCCGTTCGTGGCGGAGTTCGGCGGGGGTGCCGGCGGCGACTACGCGGCCCTGGTTGACGATGATGACGCGGTCACAGGTGGCCTCGACCTCGGGCAGGATGTGAGAGCTGATGAGCACGGTCATGCGGCCGCGCAGGCCGGCGATGAGATCGCGCACGGCGAGGATTTGATGGGGATCTAGGCCGATGGTCGGCTCGTCCATGATAATGACGGGGGGCTCGGCGATGATGGCATCGGCGATGCCGATGCGCTGGCGGTAGCCCTTGGAGAGATTGCCGATGATGCGGTGGCGCACGCGGCCGAGATCGCAGAGCTGCACGACCTCATCGAAGCGCGGGTGGAGGCGGCGGCGGGTGAGGCCCTTGAGGCGGCCTCGAAGGTAGAGATACTCCGAGACGCGCATGTCGTCGGGAAGCGGGTTGTTTTCCGGCATGTAGCCGATCAGATTTTTAACCTCGGCGGGGTGGCCCGCTACATCCACGCCGCAAACGGTGACGCGACCGGCGGTGGCGGGCAAGTAGCCGGTTAGAATGCGCAGGGTTGTGCTCTTGCCGGCGCCGTTGGGTCCGAGCAGGCCGATGATTTCGCCGCGGGCGACGGTGAAGCTGATGCGGTGGACGGCGGTGATACCGGCGTAGGTTTTGACGAGATCGCTGACCTCGATGGCGGGGGTGGTGGTGGCGGGCTCTGGAGCGAAGGCGGGCATCGGGCGGTAGAGACGGGTGGGAAAAGATCCGGCGGCGAAATTAAGGACGCGGGGATGCGGCTAAGGCGGCGGGATTTGGCAGGGAGCGGAGGTTACGATCGAGGATGGTGAATCAGGCGTTTGGGGGAGAAGAGTGACTGAGCCTATAAGCGGCGGCGAGACCAAGTAATGCCAAGTCGGGGACTACGCGGGCGGGCTGGCGGAGTCGGCCATGCACAAACTCGGCGGCGCCTCCGGAGAGAAAAATCTCGGCGGGGGGGAGGCCGCGGTTTTCGAACTCGGCGAGGGCGGCGTCGAGCAAGGCTTGGATAAGCCCGGTGAAGCCGACGATGGCCCCGATACGAATGGCCTCGGCGGTGGATTTGCCGATGACGCTGGTTATGGGCGAGGTGAGGTCGGTGACGAGCGGGAGTTGGGCGGTGCGTTCGTGGAGGTAGCGCGTTACGAGGGCGGGGCCCGGAGTGATGATGCCGCCCTCGTAGCCGTGAGCGGGCGTGACGAGGTCGAAGGTGACGGCGGTGCCGAGGTCTATGACGATGGCGGGGCGGCCGGGTGCGAGTGCCTGTGCGCCGGCGGTGTTGGCAAGGCGATCCTGGCCAATTTCGGCGGGGCGGGGGTAGGTTATGGGGACGCCGAGCGGGACGAGATGGGTGAGTTGCCAGGCGGGCAGGCCGGCGGCGGCGGCGAGTGCGAGGAGTTTGGGCGTGGCGGCGGGGACGACGGAGCAGAAGGCGATGGCGGAGCCCGACCGATTAAAAAGTATGGTGCGAAGTGGGCTGTCGGGCGCGTCGATGAACGGCGTTGGGATGTCGCAATGGCCGGACAGGAGACCCTCGTTATGAAAGGCGAGGTGGGTGTGGGTGTTGCCAATGTCTACACAGATAAGGCCGCCGCACGGGGACGGGGCGGACTGATCCTTCAGGGCGGGATCTAACGACGAATGGGAAATGGTGGCGGGCATCGTGGGGTGGATTATTTCTTGAAGAAGGTGACCTCTCCAGCGCGGAAACGGCCGGTGTGGCCGCTGGCGAGGCGGACAAGGAGTGATCCCTCGTCATCTATTCCGACGGCGGTGCCGGAGAGGGAGCGGGTGCCCTCGAGAAGGGTAATGGCGCGGCCACGGAGGAGGTCGTAGCCGTTCCAAAGGTCGGCGAAAGTTTTTTGGTAGGAGCCGTCCAGGAATTTGGCGTAGGCGTCGAGCACTCGTCCTACGAGAGCGGCGGCGAATTTGTTGGCATCAACGGGGCGACCGGTGTGCTCGGAGAGCGAGGTGGCGACCGTTGCGAGCTCGGGAGGCCAGCCCTTGGGCGGCGGGGTGAGATTGAGGCCGAGGCCAAAGAC
>CAMDHP010000065.1 GCA_945898185.1 Akkermansia muciniphila
ATGTTCACCGAACTCAAACGCGAAGCCTACGAGGCCAACATCGCCCTGCTGCGGCACGGCCTGATCAACCTCACTTTTGGCAACGCTTCCGCCATTGATCGCGCCCGTGGCGTCTTCGCGATCAAACCGAGCGGCGTGGCCTACGCCGATCTCAAGCCCGCCGACATGGTCCTCATTGATCTCGAGGGTAAACAGGTCGAGGGCTCGATGCGTCCGTCGTCCGACACTCCCACCCATCGTCGCCTCTTCCTCGCGTTTCCCGAGATTGGCGGCGTTGTTCACACGCATTCCTCGCACGCCACCGCCTTCGCCCAGGCGGGTCGCGAGATTCCGATCTTCGGCACCACTCACGCCGACTACTTTTACGGCAACGTCCCCGTCACCCGAAAAATGACGCCAGCCGAAATCAGCAACGGCGCCTACGAGTGGGAAACGGGCAACGTGATCGTGGAGTTGTTCACCCAACGCGGACTCGACCCCGCCGACTTCCCCGCCGTCCTCGTCAACCGCCACGCCCCGTTCACCTGGGGAAAATCGGTCGCCAAGGCCGTGGAGGTCGCCGTCGCCACTGAATGCATCGCCCACATGGCGCTCATGTCACTCCAGCTCGAACCCGCCCTGCCCGTCATCGAATCCTCGATCCGCGACAAACACTTCAAACGCAAACACGGCCCCGGCGCCTACTACGGCCAGCCCGGCGGCAATTGCTGACGCTCGATCACAACCCAAGCACCCAAAGCTGCCCGAGGCTCGCCTGCTCCACGGAGGCGGCGGGCAGCCAGCGCTCGGCGAACTTCGGGCCCCACGAATCGCTAAAGGCGATTTCTCCCGTCGTCCGGTTGTAGCCGATGATGAGACATAGATGCCCTGCGGCGCGATCACGGGAAAGTCCGGCCGACGGCTTCTTTCGCTCCGCCGCCCAGGTCTTCAACTCGGCGACACCCTCGGGCCGCGCGTTGGAGTAGTCGTCGGCCAGATTATTAAACTCCGGCCTCGAGGCCAACGACCAGAGCAAGGGACGGCCTTCGTCGATATACCGAGCGAGCGAGGCCGCCGTCGGAGCCTGCACTTTCACTTCCTCCAGTTTGCGTCCGGCCTGCCTCACCGTGCGGCCCAGCGCATCGACCAGATCGGGCACATTGGTGCCGCCGCCGAAATTCGTGCCGCCCAGCGCCGCGAGTTCATACATGTCGGCCGGGATGCCGGAGTAGCGCAGCATCCGTTCAAAGGTGGCCGGCACGCAATACCCCTTCGGCCCCTGATTCACCATCGGTATCCGATCGATCACTACATCGCCATTGTCGCGGCGGGTCACGCGGGACTTCATCCGCTGCCGCGCCTGGTCGTCGCTCAGGCGGGGCGGCGCGACCCGTTCAACCGGCTGCACGCGCAAGGTGAGCATCTGCGCTGGCAATGCCTGCAAAACAAGTTCGTGTTCTCCCGCGTTAAAGACGGCCAGTTCGCCGGGATAAGCGCGGCGCTGGGCGGGTGTGGGCTCGCTCTCGCCCTTGGGCAGCGCGGCGGCCAGTCCGGCGTGCAGACGGTCGAAATCCCGCTTCAGCTCCGCTTGGAACGCCTGCACCTCCGCCTTAGAAACCGGCGCCCGGCTGGTGCGCTCGGTAAATGCCGGCGAATCGCCTCGGTTGTTAAACATCATTGAGAAGCCCGCCACCTTCCCGTCCTCGCAACGCAGCGCTAGCATGTAGGCGGGAGCATCCAAAACAACCAGCGGCGGCCGCGCATAAACCCGCCAGCTTTCGGCGCCGGGCGTCACACTCTCGGGTCGCAAACGCAGCCGCGCCGCCACCTTCTCCGGCTTGTCGTCCCAAAGCATGCCGTCAGCAAACAGCGGCACTCCGAGCATGCTGTTCAACGCAGCCACCCAATCCGATGCGCCCTCACTTGCCTTTGCACCGGAGCCCTTCGCCGCATCCACAAAAGCCAGGTCCTCCTCCGAAAGACGCGCCCGCGGCAGGGTAAACTCGCGACCGTCCGCGCGCCGGATGACGACGTTTGCCTCGTCCGCACGGACAAGCTCAGCTTCCACCGTGCGACCGTCGCGATCCGTCCAGTTGCGGGCCTGCGCCTGCAAAACGGCACCGGCCATCATTCCGGCTGCGGCTAAAAACACGGTTAAACAGGAACACATTTTATTGTGATTGGTTACTCAATCTCTGGACAAGACCGCACACCGACTCAAGTGCCGCGAACCATACTTCGTTCGCGGGACGTTGACCGCGCAGCAGGAACCTTGCATGAATCGCGCAATGCCCGACTCCAAGCCCGCCACCATACTTGTGATAGATGATGACACCGAGGTCCGCTACTCGCTCGGCCGCGTGCTCTCCTCCCGTAAATACCAGGTGCTCGAGGCCGCCAGCGGGGAGCAAGGCGTGGCACTGGTAAAAAAAGGTCCGGCCCCGGATTTGATTTTTCTCGATGTGCGCATGGGCGGTATGAGCGGGCTCGAGGCCCTGCAACACATTCGCTCCGCGAATCCCAAGCAGCTTGTGGTATTGATGACCGCCTTCGGGACCGCGCAGACCGCGATCGAGGCGATGAAGTTCGGCGCCTTCGATTACATCATGAAGCCCTTCGACCCGACGAAGGTGCTCGCGCTGGCCGAGAACGCGCTCAAGGCCCACGCCGACATGCGCTCGGCTGGCGCCTACAAATCCACCATCAACGCAGATGACTACCGCGAGGGTATCGTCGGCGTGTCGCCGGTGATGCAGGATGTTTTCAAAATCATCGGACAAGTTACGGCGAGCGACGTCACCGTAATGATCACCGGCGAGAGTGGCACGGGCAAGGAGCTCGTGGCCCGCTCGATTTGGAAACACTCGCACCGCGCCAAGGGCAATTTTATCGCCGTCAACTGCGCCGCCATCCCCGATAATCTTATCGAAAGCGAACTCTTCGGTCACGAAAAAGGCTCCTACACCGGCGCGATCAACCAGCGCATCGGCAAGTTTGAGCTCTGCGACCGCGGCACAATTTTCCTCGATGAAATCGGCGATATGGCCCTCGCCACCCAGACGAAAATCCTGCGCGTGCTACAGCAAGGCGAGATCCAGCGGGTAGGCGGCACCGACACCATCAAGGTGGATGTGCGCATCCTCGCCGCGACCAACAAAGACCTCGAGGCCATGGTGAAAGCCAAGACCTTCCGCGAGGATTTGTATTACCGGCTTAACGTGGTGCGAATCAAAATGCCGCCCTTACGCGAACGGCGCGATGACATTTCTCAAATCGTTGATTTCTGCCTGCACAACCTCGTAAAACAAAAGAAGGCACGCATCGCCAAAGTATCACCCGAAGCGCTGGCGGTGCTGGTGCGCTACGATTGGCCGGGCAACGTGCGCGAACTCGAAAATCTAGTCTACCGCAGCGCGGTCATCGCACAGGGCGATACCATTTTGCTCAAGGACTTACCACCCGAAGTCCGCGAAGCCGCCGGCATCAACCTCGCCGCTTCACTTGTCTCGGCACCGCCGATCCCAAGCCTCGCCCCCCTCCACGCCAGCACCGCAACTCCCGAGGACGCACCGCCACGCTCGCTCGTTCCCGGTGGCAACATTGCGGTTGCGGATACCTTCACCCTAGCCTCGGCGCTGGATTATATTCACAAGGAATTGAGCCGTGACACCGAGCCCCTCTTGGAACGATTGGAACGTGAAATGATTACCCGCACTCTCGTCGCTCTAGACGGCAATCTAGCGCGCACCGCCGAGCGCCTGGGGATCACACGTGCGACCCTGCGCAAGCGCGTAGAACAGCTCGGGCTCGGCTCCAATCATCAACCTTGACCCGATGTATTATCGGAGGGCGTGAACCACGGCGGGGATGCGTCACGCTCCCCTTTAGAGCCCTAAATTTGCTGACCAAGGATCAAACTTTCTGTATCTTGCCATCGCATGAAGGTGCCCTTGCCCATTCGCGCTTTCACGCTCACCATCTGCCTTCCTTTTTACCATGCCCACCGCCAAACTTGTCGCAAACGCATCTCCCTCACCTATCCACCCCGACCTGGACTCCATTTTGGTTTCGGAAGGGGAAATCAAGAAACGTATCCGAAAACTAGGCGTCGAAATCGCCGAGCTCTACGGTAACGAGGAGATCACGATCGTCGCGGTTGTGAACGGTGCGATTCTCTTTACCGCCGACCTGATTCGTCAGATCGAGAATCCGATCCGCTTGGATTGTATCCGCATCTCGAGCTACCGAAACGAAACACGTTCCCTCGGCAAACCGCAGGTGCTCGGTCATCTCTCACTGGATCTGGCTAATCGCCACGTCCTGCTGATAGACGATATTCTCGATACCGGAAAAACCCTTTCAATGCTGGTAGCGGTGATACAAAAAATGCACCCGGCTAGCGTAAGAACCTGCGTTCTCCTTGATAAACGGGGGCGCCGTGAGGTGGAGTTCGAGGCCGATTTGGTCGGCTTTCAAATCCCCGATAAATTTGTTGTCGGCTATGGGCTGGATTTTGCCGAGCGCTACCGCAACCTACCCTGCATTGGCGTGCTAAAGTCTCATCTGCAAAACCCACCGGAGTGGGCATGAAAATCGTGCGCTGAACCGTAACTTCCCGATCGGCAAAACCCGGTTACCTATCTCCGGTTTTTGCCCATCGGTTCGTCAGAACCAGTGCGAGTAAACCCGTCCGACGCCGTGCAGGCTCGCGCAAGCCGCGAATGCCGCTGCCACGTCGTCTAAGACCACGCCCCAGCCGCCCGGCAGGTTCTGGAGACGGCTGATGCCTAGGGGCTTGGTTACGTCAAAAAGCCGAAAGAGCGCGAACCCGGTTAAAAATACCACCCAAGGCGCGGCAGGGAGTGTCTCCCAGCCCAAGAAACAAAGCGGCATGACGACGAACTCGTCCAAAACAACCATGCCAGGATCACGCTGGCCCAACCGAAATTCCGCCTCACCACAGAGCGCGACCGCCAGATAAAGGGGCGGCAGACTCAACAGCACCACAAGCCACCAAGATAAGGGTGCGAAAAAGACCGTGAAATAGATGAGGCCAGCCAGGGATCCAAAAGTTCCAGGTCCTTTCTTCACCCGACCCAACGGGCCAAGCGTGGCAAAATTGATGACCCAATTCGTCGGCAGGAAACGGGGCCAAAGCGGTTGTCCTGTTATCATAATAACCCTTAGTTCGTAAACGCAGACCAGTTTGCTCGCAGATAACGATATCCAGACCATACCGCCAGGTGGGTGCCAATGATGAAACCGATGAGACCGAGGTAGTGAAGCCATTCCACAAGAAAAGAAAACTCATCTGGCAAAAGATGTCCCAAATCCTTGGACAGCAGAGGCACCGCGAGTAAACAACCGATGGCGATCATTTGCGATATCGTCTTTGTTTTTCCTCCGCCGTCGGCAGCTACTATAACGCCCTTCGCCGCCACCACCATACGCATGCCAGACACCAGAAACTCCCGGCAAAGGGTCACTAATACAAAGGGCAATGGCAGGCCGAATCGGTCCACAAAAGTCACCATCAAGCCAATCACCAATATCTTGTCCGTGAGTGCGTCCATAAACTTCCCGAAGTTTGAAACCACACCCCGCTTTCGCGCGATCGCTCCATCAAGCCAGTCACTGATCGCCGCCGCGATGAAAGCTGCAAAAGCAATTGTCGCCGCCCCATCCCATGTTTGGTAGGTCAACCAGACAATGATGAACATTAACGGTATACGCGATAATGTGAGGATGTTAGGTAAGGTCCACATGCTGCCAATTCGTCAAAAGGATTATAAGGCGCTCGGGACTCGAGACTGACTCCTCCGCGTTATTTTACAACTCTAGCACGGTTACTGGATCCCATTGCAACTGTGAACGAGGGAGAAGCGACTAGCAAAGGGGTTTCACGGTTTAAATTTCAGTAACTTATTCTCATTTAGGATGTCCCAATCGTCTCGAAAAGGCGCAATAGAGGGATCCGGGTTTCGAAGCGTAAGTTTACCATTTAATGGAAGCCTTTCAGGTTGCAGCCGCGCATTTTGTGCATATGAAACCTTAACCCCTTTTCGTATGTTGTCTCCGTTTCGCGCCTTCGGTTTTGCTTTTTTTGTCGCGTCCGCACCTCTCGTTGCGCTCGCTATCATTGACCGCGATGCCAACCAGCTCAGCGATGTCTGGCAGCAGAGGTTTTCCACCGGCAACGCCACCGCTTCTCTCGATTCTGATGGCGATGGCCTTACGAATCTCCAAGAAAGCATTCTTGGCACTAATCCCTTCGACCCCGCTTCACGCTTTTCCACCGTCCTAAGCGTGCCCTCCGCTTCATTCCTCGCCACCACTTGGCCGAGCGAGCTCGGCAAGCGCTACAGTTTCGAAACCTCCCCCGATCTCATTACTTGGACGCCTGCGGCCACCCTTGATGGCACCGGCGCTCCGCTATCTGTCACCTCGAGCACGTCCGCCGCGCCCCGGCTTTTCACCCGTGTGAAGGTCGCCGACGTGGATAGCGATGGCGACCTACTGAGCGACTGGGAAGAAAACGCCGTTGGCTTCAGCCCCGTGCGCATGTTCACCGAGGGCTTAGGTAACAGCTCCACCGTCCCCGCATCGCGCGTCACCGATTTCGAACGCGTCCGCGACCTGCTCGCCGGCACCGCCGCCCACACCGTCACCATCGCCGCCGCCGACCCCGCCATGGCCGAAAACTGGCCCGACCCCGGGGTCGTCGTAATCCGCCGCACCGGCCGCCTCACCCCTGTCACCGTGGGCTTTACCCTGAGCGGCAACGCGACCACCGGCAGCGACTACGCCACACCCGCCTTCCTCACCGCTACGATCCCGCTTGGGGCTGACGAGGTCAGCGTCAACTTCACCCCGCTCGCCGATTCCGTCACCGAGGGTAACGAGACTATCACCGTCACCCTCCAGACCGGCGCAGGCTACACCCTCGGCACCCAAATTACGGCCACCCTCACCATCGCCGACGCCTCCGATGGCAAGCCATCCGAAAAAGCCGCCGCTCGCTTCCTCCAGCAAGCAACCTTCGGTCCCGCCCCCGACGAGCTCGCCCGCGTTCGCGCCCTCGGCTTCACCGCTTGGATCGATGCCCAAATCGCCCGCCCCGTAAACCTCCACCTCCCGCTCGTCCGCCAATGGCAAGCCGAGCTCCCCATCGCCAGCGGCGACCGCGCCGTCGATGCCCGCGTCAGCACCGAGCACCGCATCGAGGCCTTTTGGCGCCAGACCATGCGCACCGACGCCGACTCCGATCCCCTCCGGCAACGCGTTGCTTTCGCCTTAACCCAGATATTCGTGGTTTCCGACCGCAACAGCTCCGTCGCCGACGACCAACGTGGTCCTGCCGATTACCACGATGTTATGCTCCGCAACGCCTTTGGAACCTACCGCACCCTCATCGAGGACGTCACCCGCCACCCCAACATGGGTCAGTTTCTGAGCTCTCTTCGCAACCGTAAAGCCGACCCCTCCAAAGGCCGTTTCCCCGACGAGAACTACGCCCGCGAGGTCCTTCAACTTTTATCCATCGGCCTCTGGCTCCTGGACCGTGACGGCTCCCAGATCCTCTCCAACGGCACCACTCGAGGCCCCGACGGTGAAATGATACCCGCTGGCGAGCCGATCCCCACCTACGGCCAGTCCCAAGTCGAGATTCTCGCCCGCGTCTTCACCGGCCTCAGCATCGGCTCCCGCTTCGCAAACCCCGACCTCGAACCGACCGACGCCAACATAGTCCCGACCACCACCTTCTACGATAGCCGAAGCGTGTATTTCCGCCCGATGCGCTTCTTTGACGGTGAGCACGACCTTGCGGCCAAGACTCTCTCCTGCCCCGGCCACGCGACCCTCACCCTGCCCGCCCGCACCGGCACCACCACCACCAGTAAGACCGCCGGCGACGCCGACCTCGCCGCCACCCTCGACTGGCTGGCCGCCCACCCCAACATCGCCCCCTTCATCTGCCGCCAGCTCATCCAACGGCTCGTCACCTCCAACCCCACCCCCGCCTACATTCGCGACGTGGTCGCCGTCTTCGAAAACTCCACCTACCCCACCGCCGGCGGATCGCGCGGCCAGCTCGGTGCCGTCATCAAGAAAATCCTCACCCACGATGAGGCCCGTCTCTACGACCGCACCCTCGTCCCCGAACACGGCCTCGTCCGCGAACCCTACACTCGCTTCGTCGCCTTCGCCCGCGCCTTCTCCGCGGCCCCCGAGGACCCCGTCTCCTCCGGCGGCCGCTACCGGGGCTTTAGCGGCATCGACGGCGAGTTCCTCCAACGCCCCCTCAGCGCCCCCAGCGTTTTCAACTTCTACTCCCCTCAGTTCCGCCCCCGCGGACCCGTCTCCGATGCCGGTCTCGTCGCCCCCGAGATGCAGATCGTCAACTCCGCCACCGCCATCACCAGCCCCGACCGCTACAGCTCCGCCCTCAACATCGAAACCAGCATGAGCACCAGCGGCACGGGCACCACCGCCGCCGGCCTCACCCAACTAAACTCCAACAACAGCCTCACCACCAACGCCGTCCCCACCCAGCCCACCTGGAACACCCGCATTAACGAGACCCCCTGGATTGCCCTCGCCAAGACCACCCCCGAAGCCCTCGTCGCCGAGCTCGACCGCCGGCTATGCGCCGGCCGCATGAGCGCCGCCACCTTCCGCGCTATCACCCGCGCCGTCAGCCGCCTCGAGGATCCCAACGCGGTCACGAGCCCCGTGCTCACCACGCTTCAATCAGACAACCGCGCCCGCCTCCGTTTCCGCGTCGCCGCCCACCTCGCCGCTATCTCCACCGAGTCCGCCGTGCTGCGGTAAACCCTCACGCAATCTCCGTCATTAGGCATTCGTCATTCGTCATTTCCACCCGCCATGCCACGCACCATCACCCGCCGCGACTTCCTCGGCCAAGCCAGTTGCGCCGCAGTCGGCTCCGTCGGCCTGCTCTCCACCTTGCTCAACCTTCGCATGGCCAACTCCGCCATGGCGCAGTCCCTCCCCGCCGGCAACGACTACCGCGCCCTCGTCTGCCTCTTCTTCGCCGGCGGCATCGACTCCTGCAACGTCCTTTTCCCCGCCCCCGGCGCCGGTGCCCCCCGCACCACCTACGAGACCGTCCGCGGCGGCAACTACAACCTCGACACCAACGCCGATGGCCTTGCCCTCCCCGGAGGCATCAACCTCTCCCCCGCCGCCTACGCCCCCTATCTCCTCGCCCTTCATCCCGCCTTCGCCGACCCCGCCGACAGCCAAGGCCTCACGTCCCCAAGTCGCCCGGGCCTCGCCTCCCTCTTCGCCGCTGGCAAAGCCGCCCTCGTCGCCAACGTCGGCACCCTCATCGAACCGACCACCAAGACTGCCTATAACGCCTCCACCGCAAAACTCCCACGCGGCCTGTATTCCCACTCCGACCAGGTCCAGCAATGGCACACCTCCGTCGCCATCGCTAGCAACGTCAACATCGGCTGGGCCGGCCGCGCCGCCGACCTCATCCAATCCGCCAACTCCAGCCGGCAGGTCTCGATGAACATTTCCCTCGGCGGGAACAACGTCTGGCAATCCGGCCAGACCATCGTCCCCTACACGATTGGCACCAGCGGCAGCACCCTTCCTTCCGATTACAACAGCCCTTTCGCCACGCCCGTCGTTGGCACCACCACCCGCTCCGTCGTCCGCACCGCCGCCATCGACAACCTTCTCCAGCAAGAACACCAAAACCTCTTCGACCGCACCTTCACCGCCAATTTCAACGACTCCCTTGAAGGCAGCGTCTATTTCCGCGACGCCTTCACCGATAGCGTCGTCACCACTCCTTTCCCCGGGGATGCCACCTACGCCTACCCAAAAAATCTCGCCACCGGCGTCGCCTACACTTCCTCCAACGATCCCGCCCGCACCCTCGGCCAGCAGCTCAAAGCCGTCGTCCGCACCATCAAGGCCCGCACCGCCCTCGGCACCAGGCGCCAGACTTTTTTCGTCCAATACGGCGGCTGGGATCACCACGACGAGGTCATCAACAGCATGCAGACCCAGCTCGACGTCGTGAACCGCTGCCTCGCCGCCTACTGGCAAGCTCTTGTCGAAATTCAAATGACCAACGCCGTCACCCTCTACTCCGCCTCCGACTTCGCCCGCACCCTCACTTCAAACGGCGCCGGCTCCGACCACGCCTGGGGCGGCAACCAGTTCGTCCTCGGCGGCTCCGTCCTCGGCAACAAAGTTTACGGCGCCTACCCCGACCTCGCCCTCACCGCCTCCCGCGTGGTCACCAATCGCGGCGCCATCATCCCCGACATCTCGGTCGATCAATACTTCGCCGAACTCGCGCTCTGGTTTGGCATCTCCCCCAGCCAACTCCGCGATGTCCTTCCCCGCATCAACCAGTTCTACACCCCCGGCCTGAATCCCCCCGTCGGCTTCATGGCCGCCTGACCGCCTCCGAGCGTAGCGAAAGCGCAGAACGCTTTCGACCCCACCTCCATCCGGCTCCACCGCCGCCATCCAGCGCATGTCCGCCCCCCGCCGTAAACACCGCGTCGCACTTGCCGCCCTCCTGCCCGCCGCCCTCCTCCTCTGGCTCCTGCTCCCGGAGCGCGCGAACACGCCCGCCCCCACCCTGACCGAGTCAGCGCCCCCCGCGCCCCCACCGCTTCGCCCCCGCCGCGTCGCCACCCCCGAATCCCCGCTGCTCGCCTACGAAGAACTTCTCTCGGTGGAAGGCACTCCTGCCACCGATCTCTCCGCCCTCGCCGATCTGACGAGAACTTACCTTGAGCGCCCCGCCGACCCCTCACGCGCCGCTCTCGGTTTCAACGAAGACTTCGCCCGCGCCCTCACCGACCGCGAGGCCCTCGGCGATTCAGCCATTCCGCCCAACCACCCCATCCTGCGCGACGGCCAACTCATCGATCGCTGGGGCACCCCCTGGCAAGTCCACCCCCTCGCCTCCGACGTCATCCAGCTCCGCAGCGCCGGCCCCGACCGCAAACTCTACACCCCCGACGACCTCGTGACGCCCGACAGTCCCCAAACACCGTAGAGCTCGGAGCGATTTCAGCTCCTACACCCACTCCGCGCAAAACAGCTCCGCCTGCATTAGCACGGTCTTCACCGCCGCGTCTTGCAGGTCGGGCGGGTAGCCGAATTTATTCAGGATGCGTTTCACCATCACCCGTATCTTCGCCTGCGCGCTCTCTCGCAGCGTCCAGTCGATGCCGTTTTTCCCCGCTACCAGACTGGACCAAAACGTATCCGCTGTCTGCCCCAAACCATGAATAACGCCAAGACCGATGACGACGACGCGCTGGGAATCGGGGAGGTGCGCCATATTGGAAACCGCCCAACAAAACCAAGCACGCCGCGCAGAGCAAGGACGCGTCTCGGCCCGCAGTCACTACCGAGTTACCCGGATAAGCCGCGTCCTGAACCAAGAATTAACATCTATTAACCGCATAGGCAAAGGCTTCACCAATACGATCAAGCTGCTCGTCGGTGTGACCGGCGGAGATAGCGGTGCGGATCAGGTCCTTGCCTGGAGGCACGGCGGGGGCGATGGATATAACCGTGAACACTCCTTTATCGCGCAAAGCCTGCCAGAAGTTGTAGCAGCGTAACTTGTCGCCAAGCACGACGGGCACAGCGGGCGTCTCGCTGGCCCAAGTGTCGAGGCCGAGGGCGCGAAGCATGGCGAGGTAGCGGTTCTGGTTTTTCCAGAGCCGCTCGATGTGCTCCGGCTCGGTTTGTAGAACGTCTAGGGCGGCCATGGCGGCGGCTGCTTGGGACGGGCTGAGCGCGGCGCTGAAGAGGGTGTGTTTGCCGTGGGTGCGCAGATACTCGATCAGGGCGCGGTCGCCGGCGACAAAGCCGCCGGTGCTGGCGAGGGACTTCGACATGCTGCCGCAGATGATGTCCACCTTCTCGGTGACGCCGAAGTGGTCGCAGGTGCCGCGGCCCTGGCGGCCGAGGACGCCGAAGCCGTGGGCATCGTCAAGCACGTTGAAACACTCGTATTCGTTGGCGATGGAAAGCAGGGCGGGCAGATGGGCGATGTGTCCTTCCATCGAATACACGCCTTCGATGACCATCATCTTCGGAGTGTTGGCGGGCAGGCTGGAGGCGACGGCGCGGAGATCGTCGGGACTGTTGTGCGAGAATCGTTCGACCGTCGCGGTGGAAAGGCGGATGCCGTCCCAGAGGCAGGAGTGGATGTTTTTATCGGCGAGGATGACGTCGCCCTTTTGGGCGAAGGCGGCGACGCCGGACAGGCAGGACAAATAACCCGCGGCGTGAACGTGGCACGCTTCCTTGCCTAAGAAGGCGGCGAGTTTTTCCTCGAGTTCGACGTGATAGGCGCGAGAGCCATTGGAGACTCGGGCACCGGTGGGGCTGGTGCCCCATTTGAGGGTGGCGGCGCGAGAGGCTTCAATAACCTTGGGGTGGAAGGACAGGCCGAGGTAGTCGTTGCTCGCGAGCATGATCATTTCGCGGCCTTGCAGGCGGACGGTCGTGCCCTGCTGCGATTCCATCTCGTGGTAGTAGGGCGCGTAACGCAGGCGGAGCTTGGTTGACGAATCGTCACGGCAGCGGGCGGCGAGCGGATTGCACGCTTTGGCGGAGAACAGGGAGAATGCCATGAGGGAAAGCCAGTATGCCGGTAAAACGAAAGGGCTGGGGTGGGTGTGAGTAAGGCAGGTCAGGGTAATTTATAAGCTACTTGATTTTAAGTAGTTAAAATTTCCCAATTTAGCGCTTTAAAGACGTGCGCGTTCGTTTTCGGCGGCACATAGATGAAGAACCGTAGTGAAGATGAGGAGCGTTATTGAATGAGGAATTCGGGGATATCGAGATCGAACAAGATCAGGCTCGTGCAGCAAAAAAGGTGCAGTCATTGTTCCCAAAATGGTAAAACGGGGAGTAAAGATTTAGCTTAAAGCAACTATTATTTATGATTAATTGATTATTTATCAGGGGCTAAACGAAGTCGTCCGCGAATAAGCTTATGCGAAATGAGCCGATTTGCCTCATCGACCGTGGAGGCCATGGTAAACGCTGTTAATGTTGGCGATCGGGTGCAATCGGGTTTTAAAAACCCATATCAGTCGAGCAGACGGCCGTCCTTCATGTGGAGGACATGATCGCAACGGGAGGCGAGATCGGGGTTGTGGGAAACCATGAGCAAGGCCTGACCGCGCTTGTGGGCGAGATCGCGGAGCAGGGCGAAGACGCGGTCGGCGTTGGCCTGGTCAAGGTTGCCGGTGGGTTCGTCAGCGAGAATGAGCGCGGGGTCGTTGGCGAGGGCGCGGGCGATGGCCACGCGTTGCTGCTCGCCGCCGGAAAGTTGGTTGCCGAGGCGCCGGACCTTGTCGCCGAGGTCGACGGAGGCAAGGAGCTCAGCGGCTTTGGCGCGCATTTCTGGCTCGGCCAGGCGGCCGAGCTTGCGCATCGGCAACATGACGTTTTCCAGCGCGGTGAACTCCTTGAGCAGAAAGTGAAACTGGAAGACGAAACCAAGGCGAGCATTGCGCACCGCAGTGCGGGCCTCGTCGCCGAGGAGGCTCGTTTCCTGGTCGCCGATCCAGATATGACCCTCGTCGGGCACATCGAGCAGGCCGAGCAGGTAGAGCAGTGTGCTCTTGCCGGAGCCGGAGTGGCCGGCGATGGCGTAGGTGCGCCCGGCCTCGACGGTGAAGCTCACGCCGCGCAACGCATGCACCCGGGCGTCACCTGCGCCAAGGTGTCGGTGGAGATTTTCGACGCGCAGCAGGCTCATGAAGAACTCCCCCGGATGATGTCGCCTGGTTCGAGGCGGGCCGCGCGGCGGGCGGGGAAATAACTCGCGACAAGCACGACCACCGTGGCGATGGCCGCCGCCCAAACGTAGTGCCGCCAGTCCCACGCGACGATGAAGTGGTCGCTGGCGAAAATGCCGCGAATGCGAATAGGCAGCTTGGAGAGCCCCCAAGTGCCGGCGGCGGCGGTGGCGCAGCCGAGCGCGACGCCAAACGCGAGAACGATGCCTCCTTGATAAAGGAAAATGCGGGTAATGTCCTCGCGGGTGTAACCCATCGAGCGGAGAATGGCGATTTCGCGGGTTTTATCGACGACGATCATGACGAGCGTGTTAAACATCCCCAGGCCCGAGATGAGAATGATCGTTGAGATGGTGAGCGCGGCAGAGATGCGCAGCACCGCAAACACCTGAAGCCACGTCTTTTCCCGCTCCTGCCACGCCATCGTGTAGTGGCTGAGCGTATCCATGATGCGCGGGGCGAGAGCGGGGGCGAGGGCTGGGTCGCGCAAGTTGATTTGCACAAAGGATGCGCCGGTGGGTTTATTGAGGAGCGTGCGACAAGCG
>CAMDHP010000066.1 GCA_945898185.1 Akkermansia muciniphila
CCGACAAAGGCGGCCATGAAACGAGCGACGTCGAGCGAATGTATATTATCCCGGACCTGCTTTCCCTTATAACCAAATACTTTGTATTCGCGGCCTTCGAGATTGCATTTGACGAGGTAGGAAAGAAAGCCGTGCAACTCGACGCCGGAGTGATTGGGGCCGGTCAGGCAACCGCCACGAAGCGCGCAGGTGGGCATGTTAAAATAGCGTCCGTATTCCTGCACCATCACATCGGCCGCGACTTTAGAGGCACCGAAGAGGGAGTGTTTGGATTGATCTATAGTAAAGGTCTCGGCGATACCGTGTTCGTAAGCGGGATCGGCGTAGTCCCACCGGGTCGCGAGTTCGGTAAGGGCGATGCGATTGGGGGCGTCGCCATAAACCTTGTTGGTGCTCATGTGCACGAAGGGCGACTCGGGGCAGGCTTGGCGGGCGGCTTCGAGCAGGTTCAGCGTGCCGACGGCGTTGGTGTCGAAATCGTCAAAAGGGATGGCGGCCGCGCGATCATGGGAAGGCTGGGCGGCGGTATGAACAATGGCGGAGGGCTTAAGGTCTTTGACAAGGGCAAGGACGGCGGCGCGGTCACGGATATCGAGCTCGTGATGTTGAAAGCCCGGAAGCTCGGAGAGCAGTCGCTTTTGATTCCAACGCGTATCGCCCTGAGGGCCGAAGAAGACGGCGCGTTGATTGTTGTCCACTCCGTGCACGGCGTAGCCGAGTTCGCGAGTGAAGTAGGTGCTGACCTCCGAGCCGATCAATCCGGAGGAGCCGGTGACGAGGAGGGTTTTGGACATAGGAGGGAGGCGAAAAACCTGAGAGGGCTAGAGGCTAAGTATTTGGCGCAGCTTTTACACCGAGCTTCGCCCCGTCACGTCCCGGAGAGGGAAGCAACTTGCGGGTGAATTAGACTATCTGACCGAGCCAAAAGGGAGGACTTGTAACCAGCTGCCAGCAGCCAGGTAACAACTATATGAAGTTCTATTTGAGTATGCGCTGAAGCAGAGGAAGGAAGGTGGAGATGCGCTTTTGCCAGGCACCGAGCATTTCGATGCGTTCTTTGCGAAATTTTTTGACCTGCGGGCTGGCGGCGGACTCGGCCTCATTCTTGAGTTCCACCAGCGCTCCACTGCTGCGCTCCAGGTGCGGACGCAGTCGCTCCGCCAGAAGACGGCCCACCAAAACACGGATCTTAATCTCGGGCTGAAAAAAATCGCGCCGGTCACCGGCGATGTAAACCGGCTTGAGCGCGCCAAGGTCGCGCAGGGTGCGCAAACCCTGGCTGGCTGAACCCTTGCTCATCTGCAAACGCTCACAAACCTCCGCAAGATGAATGGGTTGCGGGGAAATGTAGGCCAGGCCGTAGAGTTCACCGAGCGAACGAGGGAAACCGAGCACGTCGGCAGCGGAGACGAAGATCTCGATCACTCCACGTTCGCATTCGTCGAGCGACATGAACTCCCCTGCCTCAAGAGGCGGAGCCGACACGAGGGCTTCGGTAGGTAGGGACGAATCCATAGACAAGTTTCTAGCAGATTTGTCGTGGATTCGGAAAGTTCAATCTTTTTTGAACACAAGGAATCGAGCTCGCGAAGTTCACTCAGCCAGGCAGCAAATCGAAGGCGGGGATTGGCAATCCTGCCAGAGGCTAGTCGCTAGTGGCTAGGCGCTAGTTGCTAGAGGCTAGTTGCTAGTCGCTAGCTAGCGGCTCTCTTCGGGGATTACTTCGTGCCGGACGCTAGAAACTCGCGCTGGGCCGCGAAGACCTCGCGCAAGGCTAGGCTGAGCTTATCCTGCACGGCTTGAAGTTTTTGGTAGCGCGCGTGGGCTTTTTTGTCGGGCTTGCAGCGGGTTTTTTCGTCCACCGCGACCACGACCTTGGTGAAGTCAGTGAGCTTGGCCTTCTTGCCTTCGCGCAGGGAGACGCACCACGCGGCTTGGAGCGCACCACCGAGAGCGGCGCCTTCGTCCTCGACCATCGCGACGACCGGAACGCCGAAAATATCGGCCATGAGCTGACGCCAGACCGGAGACTTCGCGCCGCCGCCGGTGACGCGGATTTCCTTGGCTTTGACGCCTAGCACGGCGAGGCGGCGGAGGCCGTAGTTCATGCCGAGTGTAACGCCCTCCATCGAGGCGCGGGCGAGGTGGGCGGCGGTGAAGGTCTTGTTGCTCAAGCCGAGGAGCACGCCGGACCCGGCGGGCACGTTGGGGGTGCGTTCACCGGCGAGGTAGGGCAGAAGCAAGAGCCCATCGGAGCCGGCGGGCACGGAGGCCACGGCGGCGGCGAGTCCAGCGTGATTGTGGCCGAAGAGCTGGCGCACCTGCTCAGTCACGGTGGTGACGTTCATGGTGCAGAGCAGGGGGAGCCAGCCGCCGGTGGAGGAACAGAAGGCGGCGATCTCGCCGGCTGGGTCGGTGACGGGTTGATCGGCGTAGGCGTAGATGGTGCCGCTGGTGCCGAAACTGGCGCTGATCACGCCGGGTGAGACATTGCCGGTGCCGATGGCGCCCATCATATTATCGCCGCCACCGGCGGACACAACCACTCCGGCCGGCAGACCGAGTTTGGCCGCAAGAGCGGCGCGGACCATACCGGGTGACTCATGCGAAGCGGAGAGCGGCGGCAACCAGGCGGCGAGCTTGGGGTCGATGGCGTTGATCGCTGCCTTAGACCAGTTGCGTTTGCGCACGTCGAGCAGAGCGGTGCCGGAAGCGTCGCCGTATTCCATAAAATACGCGCCGGTGAGGTGGAAGTTCAGGTAATCGTGCGGCAGCAGCACGTGGCGAAGTTTTTTGTAATTCGCGGGCTCGTGACGTTTCAGCCAGAGAATCTTTGGTGCGGTGAAACCGGGGAGGATGAGGCTGCCGGTGTGGCGCAGGGCTGCTTTGTCGCCACCGAGTTTTTTAGTAATAAGGGCGCACTCGGCGATGGTCGAGGTGTCGCACCAGAGCTTGGCGGGGCGGATGACCGCACCATCGGCGTCGAGCGGCACGAAGCCGTGTTGCTGGCCGGAAACGCCGATACCGCGGATGCCAGCGGCGCGTGCCGGGCCGATCTTGGCCACGACCTCGGCGATGGTAGCCTCGAGCGCGGCGACCCACGCGGCGGGGTGTTGCTCCATGTGCCCGGCGGGCAAGCCCGCGATGAGCGAGTGCGGTGCGCGCGCCTCGGCAATGACTTTTCTGGTGGCGAGGTCGAGGACGACCGCCTTGGTGGACTGGGTGCCGGAATCAATGCCGATGAAGTGACTCATGGAGGGTGTAGGATGAAAAATATGCAGCGTGCCAAAATGGATGATTATTGCACACATAAAACCAAAGGTGAGACGGCAAATCTCGTGTGACGCGCGGATAGTTGATGCGAGGTCGCCCCGACGCTTTACGCGTGACCTTGCTGCGTGAAGTCCGCGATTTAGGAAACACTTTCTCCATGAGCCTGCTGATCCGCAACGCCCGCGTCCTCACCCTTGCCCCACCCTTGCCGCCGGGCACCCTTTCCACGGCGCCTACCGCTCCTGCCCGCGCCCGCGCCGGCGTGGCGATGCGCGAGCTGGGCATCATCCCACGCGGCGACGTGCTGATGGAGGGGGACAAAATCACCGCGATCGGCCCCGGCCTTGCCGCGCCCGACGGAGCCGTCGTGCTCGATGCGGATGGCCGCGTGGTGATGCCAGGCTTCGTGGATTGCCACACGCACGCCTGCTGGGCCGGAGACCGGCTGGACGAATGGGATAAAATCCTCGCCGGGGCCTCGCTCTCAGAGCTCACCAAACAAGGAGGCGGCATCCACACGACGGTGCGCGCCGTGCGAGATGCGACCCGCAAACAACTCGCCGCCTGGCTCCGCACCCGACTAGACGCCATGCTGCGCGGCGGCACCACCACCGTGGAAGTAAAGAGCGGCTACGGCCTCACGCTGGATGCCGAGTTGAAGATGTTGCACGCGATCCAACGCGCCGCCGCCGAGTGGCCGGGCACCGTCGTGCCTACTGCGCTGCTCGGCCACGCCATCGAGGGCGACGTCGCAGCCTGCACCCGCAACACGGTGCGCGAGGTGTTGCCCGCGATCTGGCACGAGTTCCCCGGCATCGCGGTCGAGGCGAGTTGCGAGGAGCACACCTGGCCGGTCGAGGCTTGCGTGCGCCTGCTGGAGCGCGCCCGCAAACACGGCCTGCCCATCAGCATGCAAACGGATCGCGAGAAACCCCTAGGCATGATTCCCGAGGCGCTCGCGCTTCACGCCCGCAGTGTCTCGCACCTTGAAGGCGCATCTAAGGCCGACCTGCTCACGCTCGCAGCCAGCGATACCATCGCGGTGATGCTGCCGGGGCGGAGCTTTCACACCGGAGGGCGTTATGCCCGCGCCGGTGCCTTCGTGGACAGCGGTGGCCGCCTCGCGCTGGCGAGCAACTACAACCCCGGCACTGCTCCGGCACACTCGATGCCGTTCGTCATCGCGCTGGCGGTGCGGCACTGCGGACTCACGCTCGCGGAGGCGATCACCGCCACCACAGTCAACGCCGCTGCCGTGCTCGGCCTTAGCGACCGCGGCACCATTGAGGTCGGCCGCCGCGCGGATATAATCCTTCTCCATCATACGGATGAACGCGCTTTGGGCTACGAGTTTGGCGGCAACCCGGTTGACATCGTGATCAGCGGCGGACGCCGGATCGTGTGAGGAAAACCTGCCTGATTCTCGCCCCCAAGGACCGCCCCACGACGCACGCAACTCACCCGATCGCGAGCAACTCAACGTCGAAAACCAGCGTGGCATTAGGCGGAATGGCGCCGGGATAACCGCCGGCCCCGTAACCGAGCTCGGGCGGGATGGTGAGTTTTACTTTATCACCCACCACCATCGTCGCCACTCCCTGGTCCCAACCGCCGATGACTTGACGCGCACCAAGCACGAAGCTGAAGGGCTCGTCGCGGTCCACGGAGCTATCGAACTTCTCACCAGTCGTGAGCCAACCGGTGTAGTGGACAGTCACCAACTGACCTTTGCGCGGGGCGGCTCCGGAGCCAGCGACGAGTTTCTCGATTTGCAGCGTTTTCATCTCGGCAACGAACAGCCCGCCGCGCTGGGCGTCAACCCAGGGGCGGCGTGGCACCCCGTGTGCGGAGTCCACGATTTTTGATTCTAATTCCTCGACCCCATGGGCACCATGCCCGTGCCCCTTCGCGCCCGCTGACGCCGCCTCTTGTGTCCAGCCAAAAAATCAGGCGCGCTCCGGCGTTGCGGTGCGCTCAGGCCGACCCAAGCTGCGCGCCGATGCTGAACTTCAAAACGATTATCACCCACCCCGGCGGCGCGCATAAAGACGAATTCCTCGCCTGCTGCGTGCTCCTCGCCGAACGGCCCGCGCCGATCTTGCGCCGCGACCCCACCGAGGCGGAGCTCGCCGACCAGTCGGTTTGTATCGTGGACGTCGGCCACCGCCACGAGCCGGACCTGCATAACTTCGATCACCATCAATTTCCGTCCGACCAGACGCCAACCTGCTCGCTGAGTTTGGTGCTGCAACACCTCGGTCTCTACGAGGACGCCCGCCAATTCTGCGACTGGCTGGAGCCAACCGAGTGGTTCGACTGCCGCGGACCGCAGGCCACCGCCCGCTGGCTGGGCGTGCCGCGCGAAGCTATGAGCAAGCTCAACTCCACCGTGGATCTGAGCCTGTTGCGCCGTTTCGCATTCCAAAACCGGCTCACGCCCGGCGAGCCGCTCTGGGAGGTCATGCGCATGATCGGCGAGGACATCACCAGCTACGTTCGCACTTTGCGCGCCCGCCTCACTTTCCTCGATCAAACCGCTGTTTTCTGGGACTTCACCCTCGGCACAGAACCGGGGAAATTCCTCTTCCTGCCGCGCACCGAGCCCATGCCCGACGAGCCCTCAATGGCACTGGATCGCTTCGTCGAGGAGATGGGCCTGACCCGCGAAGTCGTAGGACTGGTTTACCCCGACCGGCGCGGCGGCGGCTACGGGCTTTCACGATTCCGGGATAACCTGCGCCTCGACTTCACCCGGATCGCGGGCGAGGCGGACGTCCACTTCGCCCACGCCCGCGGCTTCGTCGCCAAGACATCCGCCTCCGAACCGGCGCGCCTGCGCGAACTCCTCGTGCTTGCCGGCACTGGCGCGCCGAGCCGTTGAGCCGCCAGCCCGCCCGTTTCGCCCGCAGATCCGCCCTCGCCGCATGAGCCGCCCTACCTGTTATCGTTGTTTCTGGCCAGCGGCGTTGTGCTGGTGCGGGTCCGTCACGCCGATGCCAACACGAACAAAATTCGTGCTGCTGATGCATCCGAAGGAATTCAAACGCGAAAAGGCCGGCACCGGACGCCTCACGCACCTCTGCCTGCCCACCAGTGAAATTCACATGGGCATCGCCTTCGATACCCACGCCGCCGTGCAAGCCCTGCTGCGCGATCCCGTCAACTACCCCGTGCTGCTCTACCCCGGCACGACCGCGCGTAACCTCTCGAATGGCGAGCTCGCTCCCGCTGAACTTGGCCACCGGCGCCTCGTCGTCATCCTGCTCGACGCAACTTGGAGCTGCGCACGCAAGATGCTGCGCCTCTCCCCCACCCTCCAGGCTTTGCCGCGCATAATGTTCACGCCCGTCGCGCCCAGCCGCTACATCATTAAGCAACAACCGCAGGAGGGCTGCCTCTCAACTCTCGAAGCGACCCACGAAACCCTGCTCGCCCTTGCTCGTTCCGGCCTCGACGAGTATCCCCTGCCCGATCAGCTCGTGAGCTTGTTCACGCGCATGCAGGATTACCAAATCCGCTGCGCTCAAGACCAGGATCGCGCCGGCTACCGCCGCCACGCCTACAGCGCGCCCGAGACCCGCCAAGGGCCGCGAGGCGCCAGCGCCCGACGCAGTAACTTTCTTTTAAAGACACCCGAAGCGGGACAAGCCGAGCGTGCCGCGTCTTCGCAGGCCTCCGCTACCGACTCGCTCAAGGCCCGGGTGTGACGGGCAGCGCGCTGTTCGTAATGAATGCGCAATCGGCGTCGGACAGCTTGGTAAAAGGAATCGTGAACTCGACACTGTCGCTCGTGCGGCGAACTTTCACCGACGAAATGGTGCGCGAGAGCAAGAGAGCCTCGAGGGTGCGGCCATCGCGACCGGTAAGTGTGCGAACAACAACCGCCGCTGCCGCGGCCGGGGGCGCGGACGGCGGAGGGTTCTGCGCGAAGACATCCTCACCCGACTGGAAACCGAGCGATTCGGACAAGTTGCGCTTCGGTTCCGGCGGCAGCGGCTCCGAGCGACCGGGGCCGGGTTTAGAACAGCCCGCGAGCAATACCATCCCGACAACCAGAGTTAGCCCGAAAGATTTCATTGCGTGGATGGTGGTAAAATCAAGGGAGGCGTGTGAACAGCGGGGGCTCGCGCTTCGAAGCCCGCGCGAGGGATTTTTAAAACTAGTTCTTCAGAATCTGGATAAAGGTGTCCGGCGGGATGTTCACCTTGCCGATCATCTTCATCTTCTTCTTACCCTCTTTCTGTTTGTCGAGGAGCTTACGTTTGCGGGAGATGTCGCCGCCGTAGCACTTCGCGGTCACGTCTTTTCGCATTTCCCGGACGTTGTCGCGGGCGATGATTTTGCCGCCGATGGCGGCTTGGATCGCGACTTTGAACATCTGGGGCGGGATGATCTCGGCGAGTTTTTCGCACAGCACGCGGCCTTTTCCTTCAGCCTTCTCGCGGTGGACGATACTGGAAAAGGCATCGACCGGGTCGCCGTTGATCATGATGTCCATTTTGACGAGGTCGCTCTGCACGTAGTCGCCCAGCTCGTAATCCATCGAGCCGTAGCCGTGGGTGACGGATTTCAGGCGGTCGTTGAAATCCACGAGGATTTCGTTGAGCGGGAGCACGCAGCTCAACATGACGCGTTTGTCGTCGAGCGTGTCGGTGTGGTCGCACATGCCGCGTTTTTCCATAATGAGGGCGAGGATGTCGCCCATGGACTCGTTGGGGATGTGGATCGAGGCCTTGATGGTGGGCTCGCAGATATACTCGATGGTGCCGGGGTCGGGCAGATTGACGGGATTGTCTACCTCGATCTCGTCGGCGCCGTGGGCTTTGACTTTGTAGACGACGGACGGATACGTAGAGATGATTTCCACGTCATGCTCGCGACGGATGCGTTCTTGGATGATCTCCATGTGGAGCAGGCCAAGGAAGCCGCAGCGGAAGCCGAAACCGAGGGCGAGGGAGCTCTCGGAGGAGTAGAGAAACGCGGCGTCGTTGAGACGCAGGCGGCCGAGGGCGGCCTTGAGTTTTTCGTAGTCGCTGCTCTCGAGCGGATACAGGCCGCAAAACACCATCGGGCGCACCTCTTTGTAGCCGGGGAGCATCTCGGTCGCGGGGTTGCGGGCGAGGGTCAGGGTGTCGCCGATTTTGATGTCGGTCGTGTCCTTAATGTTGGAGATGACGTAGCCGACATCGCCGGCATCGAGGGTGGGAACCTTGGTCATCTTCGGGGTGAAGACGCCTACCTCTTTAATCTCGGACTTCTGGTTGTTGCTCATTAAGAGCATCTGGTCGCCGGCCTTCACCGAGCCGGAGAACACGCGGACGTAGGTGATGACGCCCCGGTAGCTGTCGTAAAGAGAATCGAAAACGAGGGCGCGGGTGGAGGGGTTGTGCGTCCAGCGCGGCGGCGGGATGCGCGAGATCACGGCTTCGAGGATGTCCTGGATGCCGATGCCGGATTTACCCGAGGCGAGGATGGCCTCTTCTGCGGGGATGGTAAGGATGTCCTCGAGTTGCTTCATGCAGAGTTCGAGGTTGGCCGAGGGGAGATCAATTTTGTTGATGACCGGAATGATTTTTAGGCCCTGAGCAGTGGCGAGGTGGGCGTTGGCGACGGTCTGGGCCTCCACGCCCTGCGCGGCATCAATCAAAAGGACGGCGCCCTCGCAAGCGGCGAGCGAGCGCGAGACCTCGTAGGCGAAGTCCACGTGGCCAGGGGTGTCCATGAGGTTGATCTTGTAGAGCAGACCGTCCTTGGCCGGATAAGTCATCGTGACCGGATGGGACTTGATGGTGATGCCGCGCTCCTTCTCGAGGTCCATGGAGTCGAGGTGTTGCGCGGTCAGCACGCGCTGCGAAACGGTGTTGGTGTATTCGAGCAGGCGGTCGGACAAGGTCGTCTTACCGTGGTCAACGTGGGCGATGATGCAGAAATTTCGTGTAAGAGAGGAGTCCATGCGGTCGGAGGCAGCGGCGCGGGAGGCGCGCGCAATCGGTCAACGTGCGGTGCAAGCAGAGCGGTTTCAAGCCGCGAGATGGAAAAGTGGAGAGATGGTTAGATCCGCCGGCCTGTGTTGCAGTCCGCGTTTGCGCCGGCCGCAGCTTTGCGTTTTGGTCCCGTTCCCTCATGCCGCTCGCCAACGCCGATCTCAAAGCCGCTTTTGCCGCCACACCCTTGTTTGAGGCCAAGAGCTGGCGACTTTCGCCCGAGGCGTGGCCGCTCACGCCCGCGCAGTTGGATGAGCTGGAGGCCATTGGCGCGGCCTGCCTCGACTACCATCGCGCGCTGGAGTTGCTCTACCTGCGCAGTGCGGCGAACAAGAATCTGCTGCGTAACAAGCCCCTCATCGCGCCATGGGTGGCCGAATATCTTGATCGCGGCAAGCCTCCCGAGCTCGTCGCCCACGCCCGCGAAGCACGCAACCGCGGCGCTTTACCCGCGGTGCTCCGCCCGGATTTGCTCCTCACCGACGAGGGCTGGGCGCTCACTGAACTCGACTCCGTGCCGGGCGGCATCGGCCTGACCGCCTTTCTCAACCGGCTTTACGCCGCCGCCGGCGAAGGCGCGGTCCTCGGCGCAGGCGACGCCATGATCCATAATTTTTACCAGGCGGTGTCAGCTCTGCGGGCCGATGTTCGAAACCCGCTCATCGCCCTGGTGGTGAGCGAGGAGGCCGCCACCTACCGTCCAGAAATGCAATGGCTCGCCGAACAACTGCAACGCCAGGGCAAAAGGGTCTTCTGCCTCGACCCCGACGAGATTTTCCCCCTCGGCAGCGCATTGTGTTTCGACGTGGAGGGCAACCCCGAGAAGATCGATATCATTTACCGCTTTTTCGAGCTCTTCGACCTCGCGCAGATTCCTACCGCGCATTTCTACTTCGAGGCGTGGGCGGCGGGTGAAGTGGTGATCACTCCGCCGATGCGTCCGTTCCAGGAGGAAAAACTCGGGCTCGCCCTTTTCCACCACCACCTGCTGCAGGATTTCTGGGCCGAGCAACTTTCCGCCAAATCCCACAAACGTCTCCGCGCATTAATTCCAGCCTCGTGGGCGCTCGACCCCACCCCCCTCCCGCCGGGCGCGGTGCTGGTGGGCCCGACCGTGGCCGGCCGCGCGCTCAACGACTGGCGCGGCCTCGCCGCCGCTTCGCAGAAGGAGCGCGACTTGATCCTCAAGATCTCCGGTTTCCACGAGACCGCTTGGGGCGCGCGCAGTGTTGCCTACGGCTCGGATTGCTCGCGCGAAGAATGGCAGGGCGCGGTGGATCTAGCCATCGCCGACGCTCCGGAAAATCTCCATGTGTTGCAGACCTACCGAAAACCACGTCGCGCCACGCATCCCCTGTATCCAACTCGTGGTGACGCCGCCGCGCCCGAATCCGGCCGCCTACGGCTCTGCCCGTATTACTTCGTGATCGGCGATCAGGCCCGACTGAGCGGGGCACTGGCCACCTTTTGTCCGCCCGACAAAAAAATCATCCACGGCATGCAGGACGCAGCCCTTCTCCCTTGCTCAATCCGCCCGACGACTTGAGCGGCGGCCGCATCATCCTGTAGCGTGGAGCGCCAGAGCTCCCCCCCCCCGCCAAAACACGCTTTGCCAAAATAGGTGTTTACTCGACCGCTTGGCTCCTTGCATAAACCGATTCTCTGGATTTCCCGGGGCAGTAGCTCAGTTGATAGAGCGCGTCGTTCGCAATGACGAGGTCGTCGGTTTGATCCCGATCTGCTCCACCAGATTCCCTTTCCGCACCTCTTTCGGACCGCGCTCCGAACGGACCGCGTCACCCGTTCTGCCCCCTTCGTGGCAGTTTATCGCCCACCCCCTCCGCAAAACCCCTCTCTTGATTTTTTCCCCAACTCGCTAAGCTCTCTGTTCTTCATTTTTCCACCATGTCCACCGAAACCGCTCCCGCCCCCCAATCCCACGAATTCCAAGCCGAAATCAAGCAGTTGCTCGATATCGTCATCCACTCTCTCTACACCGAGAAGGAGATTTTCGTCCGCGAGCTCGTCTCCAACGCCTCCGACGCCCTCGAAAAGTTTCGCCACCTTCAGCTCACAGAAAAGGATTTCCACGACGCCGACCGTAAACTCGAGATCTCCCTCACCACCGACGACAAGGCCAAGACCCTCGTCATCGAGGACGCTGGCCTCGGCATGAACGCCGCCGAGCTCGCCAAAAACCTCGGCACCATCGCCCACTCCGGCTCCAAGGCCTTCCTCAAATCCCTCAGCGAGGGCGGCCAGAAAAACGCCAACCTCATCGGCCAATTCGGCGTCGGTTTCTACTCCGCTTTCATGGTCGCCTCCAAGGTCGAGGTCTTCTCCCGCTCTTGGCGCGCCGACGAGCCCGCGAATGTCTGGACCAGCGACGGCGCCGGCCGTTTCACCATTGAGCCCGCCCCCGACCACACCGCCCGCGGCACCCGCATCGTCATTACCTTGAAGGACGACTGCGGCGAGTTCTCCGAAGAGAACCGCATCAAGGAAATCCTCGAGCGCTACAGTGCCTTCGTCTCCTTCCCCATCCAGCTCAACGGCACCCACATCAACACCGTCCAAGCCCTCTGGCTGCGCTCGAAAAACGAAATAACCGACGAGGAATACACCGCCTTCTACAAGTTCCAGTCCCACGCTTACGACGAGCCCCGCCTCCGCCTCCACTTCAGCGCCGACGCCCCCCTCCAAATCAACGCCCTCCTCTTCGTCCCGCAGGACAACTCCGAGAAATTCGGCATGTCCCGCCTCGAGGCCGCCGTCTCCCTCTACTGCCGCAAGGTGCTCATCGACGCCAAGCCCAAGGACCTCCTCCCCGAGTGGCTGCGCTTCCTCAAGGGCGTCGTCGATTCCGAGGATCTCCCGCTCAACATCTCGCGCGAGACCATGCAGGACCGCGCCCTGATCGAGAAGCTCAACAAAGTTCTCACGAAGCGCTTCCTCAAGTTCCTCACCGAGGAGGCCAAGAACCGCCCCGAGGCCTACCTCGAGTTCTACACCACCTTCGGCATCTTCCTCAAGGAAGGCGCCGCCACCGACTACACCCACAAGGACGAACTCGTTAAACTCCTCCGCTACGAGTCCTCCCTCACCGAGCCCGGTAAACCCACCTCTTTCGCCGACTACCTCACCCGCGCCACCGCCGACCAGAAAGAGATCTACTACCTCGCCGGCCCGAGCCGCTCCGCGATTGAGAACGGCCCCTACCTCGAGGGTTTTAAGGCCCGCAACATTGAGGTCCTCTACTGCTTCGAAGCGGTGGACGAATACGTCATGAACAACGTCCGCGAATTCGAGGACAAAAAGCTCGTCGCCGCCGACCACGCCGACGTGAAGCTCGCCGACGCGCCCAAGCCCCCCGCCGCCGAGGGCGACCTCTCCGAAGACGACACCAAGTCCCTCGCCGAATGGCTCAAGACGACTCTCGGCGATCGCGTCGCCGAGGTGAAGTCCAGCGATCGTCTCGTTGATTCCCCCGCACTCGCGACCAACGCCGACAAGTTTCTCACCCCGCAGATGCGCCGCATGATGAAGGCGATGAACAAGGACGGCGGCGAGACACCCTTGAAGGTCAACTTCGAGATCAACCCCCGCCACCTCGTGATGCAGAAGCTAAACGCCACCCGCGCCAGCAACCCCGAGCGGGCCGTGTTGGTCGCCGAGCAGTTGCTCGATAACGCTCTCATCAGCGCCGGCCTGCTCGAAGACCCAAGCGCGATGGTCAAGCGCCTCAACAAGCTCCTCGAACAGGGCTGAGGCTCTTGGACAGCGTCTCGGTAACGGAGCCCCAGCCCAGCGAAACGTGATTCCAAGTCGCTTTGGCGCCTGACCCACCCAGACGCCACCAAGACCTGATTTCGGTCGCTGTCCGCGATCCGTCGTAGTGGCTTCGCACGCGAGGACTACGCCGGAACCACCGCGTCCGATCGGTGATTGCAGCATCCGGCAATCGCACGTCCATTGGTTGCGACAGATGGCCTCAGGCCCCGGCAGCGGGGTCCTGATCGGGCTGCTTGGGCGCGGGTTTCGGCTTCTGAATCTTAAACGATGGCAGGGGCCCGGACTCAAACACGGCATCGTCCGCCGAACTCCCTTTGGCCCAGTAGCGGTTCATTGAGCGCATCGTCTTCCGTCCACTGTTGTAGTCCGCGTCGTCTCCCAACACCCGCAGAGTAGAATCGAGCAGGCGCCGCGCATCGGCAAGAAGGTCCGATGGCGGCAACCCGTTCAGCCCGTCGATTTCCTTCTGCACGATCGCACGGGCCTCCGCTGCTTTTCCAGCATCGCGGGCCCGGATTGCGCGCTCCACCGCCGCCGAGGCCGATTGCAACGAAACCCAGGGCAACACTTCCGTGTTCACTTGCACGTTCTCCGGCGACTGGACCGGGCGAACTTTCACCCGGTGCGCTTCCACGTGGCTCACCAGACCTTCCGCTGTGATCGTGTCGTAGCGAATCTCCAGCGAGACGAGTTCTTCCCCCTCCCAAGTCGCGGTCGGACGCCCGTCCGCGCCGAGGGGAATGGGCAGCACGCTCAAGGCAAGCACGGCCACCCGGCGCTCGCCGGATACGAAATCACCGAGCGCATATTCCTTGGAGTGCTCATCGAGCGTCAGCTCGGGATAGTCACCCATTAGCGTGATACAATCTACGTAGCCGCATGAGCGCACCCGAACGCGCAGGTTTTGCACCACGATGCTCTGCAAGCCGTCCAGTTCCTTCCGGAATATTTCGGGCAGGGATTCGGACTTCTGCGCGTTATGAAAACCTCCGCCTGTGGCCTTCGCCAGCGCCTCCAGCAGGTCCTCGTTATACCTTTCGCCAAAACCTAGGCAGCTCGTGCGCAGCCCGTTTTTCTCCAGGCCCATCGCCACCATTTTTTTGACCAGCTCGGGTTCGGTCACGCCGACGTTGAGTTCGCCGTCGGTCAGAAGCAGGAGCTTGCGCGGGCACCCGGACGGCAGCCCGCTCATCAGATCGCGTCCCAGCGCCCAGCCTCCGGCGAGGTTGGTGGAGCCTCCGGCTCCGATCTGATCAATCGTCGTCATCACC
>CAMDHP010000067.1 GCA_945898185.1 Akkermansia muciniphila
CCGGGGAACGTAATGGTCAACCCCGAGTCGGGAGAGGGGATGTCAAAATCGGACCGCGAAGCATTGTGCGCGCTCTTGCGACGCTATCCCGTGTGGAAGGAAATGAAAACGGAAGGGGAGATGTTGGGCTGGATGACAACGCTCTGGTAAAATCGGTTGTCAGGGGGAAGTGACCAACGGGAGCGGGCGAAGGAGGACGACTAAATTATTGGCAGAGAATATCAGGCAAAGTTCAATGAGGGTGACGATTTAACCTGCCCCTAGTTCGGGACTCTGTGTAACCTAACTCATGCTTTTTTGCTAAAAGGGATCTGGCCGAGTGACTTTGCGACCTTCGCTCCGATCTTAGCGTCTTCGCGCTAAAATCGGAGCGGGTGGGGGAATGGGTATTATTTCCCCTTCCCCCTTTTGGGTTTCGTCCAACGTCTCAGCCGCGTCAAATATCCCGCCACCAGCTGGACTGACCACGCCTCCCTCCGCCGCGTCGCAGATCCCGCCACCAGCGGGACTCCGTGCCCTCTGTGGGCCGCGCTCGGCTTGCCTCTATGTAACCTGTTTTATGCCTTTTTCGAAAAAGGGCTCCGGCCGAGAATTGTGATTTTATCGCAACGAGCCAATTCACAGAAGTGAAGGCGATGGTTGTTAATTAAGGTCGGTTACTGCGATTGCTCCAATGCCCGGGCAATTCCGTCCCAAAGTTGGATGCGGGCTTGGAGCGCCGCCACCGCCGCTTGGGTCGCCACCTGTTCACGGTGCGGATCTCGTTCGCAAAGCAAATCCACCATCTGGCGGCCCATTTCCCCGTGTTCATCCCCGTCGAGTTCGATGTGTCGGTCAAGGTAGTAGCGCAGCGTGCCGAGCTTGCCGGGAAATTCCTGTTTGACACCGATAAAACGTTAGCTAACGGTTTATCCTGATGCCTTATGATCCACTCAACCAAGATCGTCTTCGCCAAGCCCTGCGACGCTTGGGCGAGTTGGCCCGGGCGGAAGGTCTCGACCTCGAACTTTCCCTTTACGGTGGCGCCGTCTTTACCTTGGTCTATGGCTCGCGAGAAAGCACGAAGGACGTGGATGGAATCATTCGTCCAGCGGAGCTCGGCCGAGAGCTGGCCCGGCAGGTTGCCCTCGAGCAGTCCCTGCCCGAAGACTGGCTAAACGGCGACGTGGCGCAGTTTCTGGCCGAACGCGAGGAACGGAGACCCTACCCCAAAGACGATCTTGGCCCTGGCTTGGTCGTCACCGTCCCCACCGCCGCTTACCTGCTCGCCTTGAAGCTGCGCGCCTGTCGCCCACCCTTGCCCGGCTATCCTGGAGATGAGGCGGACATCCTTTTTCTGCTTCGCAAACTCCGTCCCGCTTCGCGCGAAGAGATCGAGGCCAGCTTTGCGCGTTTTTTCCCTACCGATTGCCTTTCCCCTCGCGCTGAAGACGTCATCGAGGCCTGGCTGGCCCGCCGCGATTAACCGACCATGCAAGCCCGCCCCACCACTTTAGCGGAAGTCGCCGCTCGCGCGGAATCCCTCGAGCACTTCGGTCGCGAACTGGTCGACTGGCTGCACACGCTGCGTGGACTCGGTTCGCGTCCCGCGCTGGCGTCCACCCTCACGGACGCGCCGGGCCTCCTCGCCGGCCGCTTTCCCGAGGGCGCGCTGGCCGATGCCACCCTGGCCGCCTACGCGGACCTGCTCGCTGCCCACATCGACCTCCCCCCGCCGGTCTGGTGTTTGGCCGAAGAGCGGATCGCGCCGGAGCCGTGGTTCGCAAGCGAGGGGCCACGCAGTCGTCTTTTGGCGCTGCGCGATACCCCGCCCGCTTTTAAGCGCCGCAACCTCTTCTCGGCCGCTCCCTACCTGCCGGTTCGCCTGCGCGCCGGACGCCCGCCGGTGTCCGCCGAGCAACGCCGCGCCATCAACGCCGAACGCCAGCGCCGCTTCCAACAACGCCGCCGCATGCTTATCCGCCACTTGGGAGGCTAAAATGGGCCCGGCCGAGTATTGTCATTTAACCGAAACGAACCAAATCACATAGGTGAAGGCGATGGTTGTTAGTTAAGGCCGGTTACTGCGATTGCTCCAATGCCCGAGCAATTCCGTCCCAAAGTTGGATGCGGGCTTGGAGCGCCGCCACCGCCGCTTGGGTCGCCACCTGTTCACGGTGCGGGTCTCGTTCGCAAAGCAAATCCACCATCTGGCGGCCCATTTCCCCGTGTTCATCCCCGTCGAGTTCGATGTGTCGGTCAAGGTAGTAGCGCAGCGTGCCGAGCTTGCCGGGAAATTGGCGCTCCAGCCCATGCACGAGTTGGGTGAACATCTCCGGGATCAAATCCTCCCGTCCGAAGGTGAAGGCGGCGGCGATCTCATGGGGCAGACCGCGTTCGATCACCGCGAAGGTATGCTGCACAAAGGCCCCCACCGCGTCGGGCACCCCGGCTTGCTCCAGAGCGGCCGACACCGTCTGACCGGACTCCAACTGGCGGATGAAGTGCTCTATCTGCGCCGTGTCTGCTCCGGCCTCGCGCATGGCTTGCAGATAAAGTTCGAAGTGACTCACGGCCCCGCCGGCCGGGAGGGCGTCGCTCTCTTCCCCGAGCACAATCTCGTTCACCAGCCGGCGCACTTGCCCGTTGCCTACGGGGCGCCAGGGCACGCTCGTGCAGGTCAGGCGCACTTGCAGGGCCTTGAGCAGCGACATGAAATCCCACACCGCGAACACATGGTGCTCCATGAAAGTCGCCAGATGCGGCAGCGTCCGCAACCGGTCGTAGAGCCGGTGCTCCCGCAGGGCCTTACGCTCGACGGCGATGCTGTCGTTTAAACTTTTTTGGAAAAGATTCACCTCGGTGGCGCTCAGGTTGTTCATCGTTCTAAAGCAGTGGTAGGGTTGAGTGTTTTTCGTCCTTCTTGGTGTCAATCGCCGTGAGCCGTTGGATTAGGATCGGGTTTAACGTCAAAGAATTCAGTTAGAGAATTACCAGAACAGCTATTTTGCCCGCCTCAAGGGCGACAATGGAATTTTCTTCAAAGTGATGGAGGGCGGCTTGTCGAGCGACTGGCTTAAAAAAGAAGATACCTTTGACCCATTTTTGGCCTCATTTCTACTCCAACTCTAAATCGGCGCTGTCTAGGCATTAAGCTCACTTCATCCGCGTGCATCCGTGCCCTCCGTGCCAACAACGCCGCCGGGCTTTCTGCGTGCTGGCAGCGCCGGACCAAAGATACAAAATAGGTGCGTCTGGCCTGGGTTTTTAGGTCATGACAAAGTGAGTAGGGTGCGCACTGCCCGGCCCTCTCGGCGGAAAGGCTATCTTAAATCCGCCGTCGTCGGGATGAATCGCAACGCGGTCTTTGGCTGCCGCCTCCGTTGACGCCGTCGCAACTTTGGCGCGTGCTCTCGGTCATACCTCTTTCCCTCCATGGCCCGTCCTCGTAAACTCCTCCTCTGGTTCGTCGTTCTCCCGGTTCTGCTCATCCTCGTCTGCGTCGGTCTGCTGCTTGTGCCGGCGGTGCAGACTTTCATTGTTCGTCACGCGCTGGCCTCCCAATCACAGGTCAAGGCGCAGGTGGACGCGGTCGCGGTCACCCTCGGCGGCGCGAATCTGCGCGGCCTTCGCTTCGAGCAATCCGGACTGCTCGTCACCGCCCCGTCTTTTGAGGCCGATGTGCCCTTGCTCGGCCTGGCCAGCCGGAAGATTGAACTCACCCGCCTCGTCGCGCACGACATTGCCATCGTGTTTGATCCCTCCGCGTCTGCCGCGGATGCGCTGGCCAATCCCCGCCTCACCGCCGCCGCGCCCGCTCAAACTTCGCCCTTTTCCGGCCTACTCAAATCTCTCGTCCTTCCTGCCTCGCTGCGTGCCGGCGGGGTGGACATCGCCGGCACCATTCGCGTCCTCGGCGCACAGCCGATCGAGGCCGCGTTCACCCTTAAAGGCGGCGGTATCGCCGCAGGCAGCGAGGGCGCGTTTACGCTCACTCTGGATGCCAGCGCCAAGCAGGGAAAACTCGTCAGCGAAATTCTGCTGCGCCCCGCACTCGGCGCCGATGGCCAGCTCACCGTGCTCTCCGCCGTGCTCAACGCCGCCGCTGAAAGCGCCTCGCTCGCCACGCCGGCCAAACTCCAGGCCGAGCTCGCCATCACCCGCGCCGGCGAGGGCGAAACCTACCGTCTGCGCATCGCCACCGCCGCCGCCCCCTTGGTTGAGTTGACCTCGTCCTGGGCCCCCGGAGCGACCCAGACGCCTGGACGTTGGTTACTCGCCGTCACCGACGCGGACCTGAAGCCATTCTTGCTCGGCACCGCGTTGCCCACCTTCAGTGCCAAGGGTGAGGGCGAGCTCTCCGCCGCCTCCGTCGAACGCTTCCGCATCGGTGGACAACTGGCCGTCGCTGCCGACGGGCTGGAACGGGTTACCGGCGCGCCCGCCCTCGAGCCGATTAACGCCCACCTCCGTTTCGCCATCGAAATGAATGCCGGCCAACCCCGCATCGAGGCACTCTCGCTCACCGTTTCCGGCGCCACCTCGCCTGTGCTCAGCGTCGAAGTGCGCCAGCCCTTTGGCTTCGATTCCGCCACGAAAAAAATCCACCCCAGCCGCCCCGACGCCGATCTCTGCGATGTAGTTTTACTGGGCCTACCGAGCGCATGGTTGAAGTCTTATCTCCCCGCCGGCCTCGCGCTGGGCGGACCGATCACGGGCGCATGGATTGTGCGCGCAGAGGATGAGGGCTTCATCGCCGCCGCGAGCGCTCCGCTCCTTGTGCCCGGATTGCGCATGGATGGCCCCGCCGGCCCGCAGTGGGTTTTCGATGCGGTTCGCGTAGAGGGTATTCGCGCCGGATTTAGCCCGGCCGGGTTCGCCGCCCGGTTCGAGCGCCTGCGTTTGCAGCGCATCGGTGAGGACGTGGTGAGCGCATCCTTCGAGCTTATGCGAAAACCCGCCTCGCCCCTCACGGCGAAGGGCGAACTCCGCGCCGCCCTCGTCGCGTTGACCGCCCAGCCGGCCCTTTCCAGTGCCGGCCGTCTGGGCGGCGGCACCGCCACCTTGAGCTTCGACGCCTCCGCAGGAGACACGCTCACCGCCAAGGCTCTGCTTAACCTCGTAGGTCTTCGCGCCGGCAGCGCAGGTGAGTTGCCCGAGGTGACGCTTAATGCCGAGTTCTCCCGCGAGGCCGACGGCGTGCTCACGGCCAAGCTCCCGATCACCCTTCGCAACAACGCCGCATCCCGCACGTCCGACTTGGAACTCTCCGCCACGCTCACTCCGAAAAAGGGTGAGACACAGATTACCGCCCGCGCCTTCAGCCAAAACCTTCACGTGCCGGATTTGCAGATCTTCGCCGCCCTGGCCCCGGACACGCCGCCGCTTGCCGCTGTTTCGCCAGCCTCCGACAACGCCGCCACGAAGCCCGCGCCGGCCGCCTCCGCGCCCGCCTCAAATCCCGCCTGGGCGGGTTACGGCGGTGAGCTCGCGTTATCGCTCGCCCGGGTGGTTTACGCGCCCGGTGTCGTCTTTACCAAGATCGAAGGTAAAATCGCGCTCACGCCTGACACCCTCAGTTTGCAGGGCCTAAAGGCTGCGCTCGGCGACGGCCGGCTCTCGCTCGGCGTCGCGCTCAATTTCATTCGTCCCGCCGGTTCTTACGGCCTCGCGTGCGATGTCTCCGTGCGCGATCTCCCGAGCGGCCCACTGCTCCGCGCGCTCTCGCCGATGCAGGCCGTGCCGCTGGAAGGCGTCTTCTCGCTCGATGCCACTCTGGCGGGGCACGGGAGTGATCCCACCGCTGCCGCCAAAGCCGCCGCGGGCGAGGTTAAATTAACCGGCAAGAATGGCGTGATTTGCGCACTCAACTTTGAGAATAATCGCTACGCCAAAGTCGGATCCGCCCTTGCCGGATTGGCGGGGCTTGCGGGTGCGCTCTCCGGCAATTCCCAATTGGCGGAGCGCGGCGCGCAGGTCACCGCGCTCAACTCCGTGGCGCGCCAACTCGGCCGGTTGCCGTTTGATAACGTCGTGCTTTTAGCCAAACGAGGCAGCAGTGGCGAACTGGAGATTAGCAACCTGACGCTGCACTCGCCGCAGCTCACGCTCGCGGGCTCGGGCGCGATCGCGAATATCGCAGGCCGCGGTTTTGCGGATCAGCCTCTGCTGCTCAGTATGAAGCTCGGTGCGCGCGGGGACATAGCGTCCGCTCTGCAAACGCTCGGCTTGCTTGCGCCGGCCGCTGCCGACGCTCCGTCGGACGCCTTCATCCCGCTGACCGATCCGCTCGTCTTTGACGGTTCACTCCGACAGGTCGGCACCAAACAGGCGACCCGCCTGCTCGCCCGCGCCCTGAGCCTGTGATCCGGAAAATGGATGCGATGAGACAAATTTTTTGTGCGGGAGGCGCACGATGACGGGCGTCATTTGCACGCATTGCGGCCTGCCGTTCCGGGTGGCGCGGGTGAGGCCGGACAAGCCAGTTTATTGCTGCTCGGGGTGTGCGCTCGCGGCGCGCGTGCCGGTTGATGCAGAGGGACAATTTCCGGTAAACGGCGCGCTCGTGACGGCGCTTGGCGTGGGCTTTGCGGCCTTCAACCAACTGTTAGTCTGGTTGCTGGCCCTGCTGCTGGCCCGCGAGGGGCAGGTGCAGACCGCAGCGACGCTCACGCTGGCTTCACTGGCCATGGGCATCGTGGTGTGCGGTGCGGTGGCCGCGCTGCAAATCGGGGTCGGAGCGCGGCGGGTGCTCGATCTGGCGGTGCTGGGTGCCGGGGCCGGCGCGGTAGTTTTGGGCGTGATTGTGCGCGAGCCATGCCTCGCCCTCGCAGGGAATATTGGCGTCATCGTGTGGAGCGTGCGCGGCGTGCGGCGGCAGGTGCAGCGAATGCCCCAAGGTTAAACGACTACGCTGACCGGCTTCACCGTGGCAAGCAGTCTTGGCCGTCAATTGTCAGGGCGTGAGCCGGCGGGTTTCAGGAGTTGGCGGCGGAGCAGGCGTCCTCCGCGACGGCTGGTTGCGCGCGCGGACGCTCGAGGCGGATTTCCCAAGCTTGTCCGAGGATAAAATGGGCGAAACACGCAGAGTAGAATGCGCAGGCCAGCGACCAGAGCGGAGCGTTGTTGTGCCAGAGAACGACGGCCCACGTCGCCAGCCAGATCATCATCGCGAGTTCGAAGACAACGGTCGCGTCCAATTGGATACGGTATCGGCTGCCGCGGCTCACGTCGCCGCTCTTCGGGGTGCGAACAAATTCGCCGGGGTCTTTGCCAAAGAGACCGCGCATGACCGCGACCGAGTTGGCGGCGCTCACCCCGACGCCAATCACGACGGTGAGCAGAAGTTCGGGGAAGATTTTTCGCCAATCACGACCACGCGAGAGCTGCACGATCGGGAAGCCGAGGATGAAACCGAGGCTGGTCGGTGAGAGCAGGTTTGCCCAGAGCGGGATGCTATTGGTGGGGGCATTCGTGACGCCGGCGCATAGTAACGGCCAGAGGATCAAAAAGCTGATCAACAGCGCGTGCATGGAATAGCCGCAAAGGTGCACGGTGGCGCAAAACTTGGTGAACAGTCCCGCATCGCTGCGCAGCACAGGGCCAAGCATCTTGCGGGCGGTCTGGATGGAGCCGCGTGCCCAGCGGGCCTGTTGCTTTTTAAAAGCGAGGATGCGCTCGGGGAGCTCGTTTGGGGCGTGTATTCCGGAGCGGTATTCGCCGCGCCAGCCGCGCAGTGCGGCGCGGTAGCTGAGGTCGAGATCCTCGGTCAGCGTGTCAATCTGCCAGCCGCCGGCGTCGTCAATGCAAGTGCGTCGCCAGAGTCCACCCGAGCCATTAAAGTTAAACCACAGGCCACTGCGGCAGCGCACCTCTTGCTCCACGAGAAAGTGAACGTCGTGCATCATGGCTTGCGCGCGGGTGACGAGACTGTGCTCACGATTAAGGTAGGTCCAGCGGGTCTGGGCGAAGCCGGTGCGCGGGTCGGCGAAGGCGTGTTGCTCGATCAGGATGCGGCGCAGCCAGTCGGTGCCGGGAACGAAGTCGGCGTCGAAGAGTGCGATGAACTCGCCTTTGACGTGCGGCATGGCGGCGGCGAGTGCGCCTGCCTTGTAGCCGCGGCGATCGTTGCGGTGCCGGTGTTCGATGTCGATTCCGGCGTCGCGGAGTTCGCGGACGACGGACGTGGTGAGATCAGCGGTGTCGTCGGTGGAGTCGTCGAGCACCTGAATTTGAAGGCGGTCGCGGGGCCAATCGAGCGCGGCGGCAGCGCGGACGATGCGCTCGGCGACGTAGCGCTCGTTGAAGATGGGTAATTGAACCGTGACGAAGGGCCACTCGGACTCGGGCTGAGGGGGCGCCGGTGGGGCGGATTTTGCCCGGCGGGCGGCGAGGCGTGCCCACTGTGAGCGCACTAACATCCAGCCACTGTTCACGCCAAAGATGGCCATGCCCACGATGGCGATAAGGTAAACTGCGAGCGTGAGGTTCCAGGCCATTTTTCACCCTGAGACCCGACCTCCAACGGTGTCAAGATGCAGCTTGGATACCGCTTCGGATGCCGCCGCTCAAATACTGACGAGGGCGGTGTGGACGCCCCCGGTGGCGGGTCGGACGCGGGCCGTTGGCGATCTCGGCTTTGTTCCGGCGCCTCGTTCCCGCCGCCGCGCGCCGGGCTGTTTTGGTGCGTGAGGCGGCGGTTTTAAACTTCCTGCGTCCGGGCTTGTGCCGCTGCGATAGCGGCCTGTATCCTGATCGGTTCAATTCTATGTCACGCATCGTCGCCATCGTCGGACGCCCCAATGTGGGCAAAAGCCGTCTCTTTAATCGGCTTACCCGGTCGCGCATTTCCATCGTGCATGACCAGCCCGGCGTCACTCGCGACGTCGTCTCTGCGCAAGTCAAGGAAGGTGGCTACACGCTGCTCGACACCGGCGGCCTTGGCCTCAAGGGCGGTGACTCACCCGCCGAACTTACCGCCGCCTCCGAGCGCCAGGTGGACTTTGCGATGGAGTCGGCCGACATCATTCTTTTCGTGATTGATGGCCTCGCGCCCGTCACCTCGCTCGACGCCAAGATATCGACCATGCTCCGGCGCGATAAACGCAACGTCATTCTCGTGCTCAACAAGGCCGACTTTAACGACGATAAGATCGACCTCGGCGAGGTTTACCGTCTCGGTTTTGGCGAGCCCATCCGCTTCTCCGCCGAGCACGGGCGCGGCGAGGCCGATCTTCGTCAGCTCATCGCCAAGCGCCTCGGCGAACTCGACACCCCGGTCGCCTCCCAAGCCGTCGCGACCTACGCGGCCGGCGAACATCCTAACTCCGGCGAGCCCTTTGCCGACGACGAGGATACTCAATCCGACGCCGACTCCGACTCCGAAAATGAGGGCGACGCCACCAAGGGCTCCCGTCCCGTCAAGATGGGCGGCGGCAAAGGTCCGACTCCCGAGCGACCCCTTTGCGTGTGCTTCATCGGCCGGCCCAACGTTGGTAAATCCTCCCTAAGCAACCGCCTCCTCGGTAGCGATCGCCTCATTGTCAGCGAAGTGCCGGGCACCACCCGCGATGCGGTTGAGATCCCCTTCGTTTTCCTTGGCCGTAATCGCCAGGAATATCCCTTTCGTCTCATTGATACCGCCGGTATCAAGGCGCAGACCAAGCTCGCCTCGCCCGTTGAGTATTTCGCCCGCCTGCGCTCGCTTGATGCGATCCAGCGCTGCGACGTGGTTTTCCTTGTGCTCGACGCGATCGACGGCGTGACCTCTCAGGACAAAGCCATCGCCGGCGAGGCGATAAAGGAGCGCAAGCCCGTCATCATTATCGTCAACAAATGGGATGTCGTTCGCGACGCATTCAAACGCAAGATGGAGCCCGATTGCGCGCCCGAGGCCGCCCTTCACGGCTACAAAACCGAGCGCGAATACCGCCTTAAATACGAGCGCTCCCTGCGCTCCAGTCTCTTTTTCACCCCCGGTGCGCCGGTGCTTTTTGTGTCCGCCATAAGCGGCTACGAGGTGGACCGCATGCTCAACGCCGCCGTGCAGCTCAACCGCACGCTCGACAAAAAACTCCCCACCGGCCGCCTCAATGCCCTGCTCGGCTACCTCTGCGATCGCAACCCACCGCCCGCCATCGGCGGCAAACGCTTCCGCGTTTACTACGCCACGCACACCACACACCGGCCGTTCCGCATTAAACTTTTCTGCAACCGCGAAGACCGCCTCTCCGAGCAATACCGCCGCTACCTCGAAGCCGGCATGGTCAAGGAGTTCGGGCTCGACGGCTGCCCCGTCTATTTCGACCTAGTCGGCAAACCCAAGCACGAACCCGGCACCGCTTACTCCGGCAAGGCCGCCCTCGAGGCCAATCGCCGCGCGGAGGAAGAGCGCCCTGCCTACGTGCCCAAGTGGAAGATCCGCGAGGTCCGCGAAGACGCGGGCATGGGCGAAGCTTTTAAGTATGAAGTTATCGACGATTGATTTCCGTGGAGCGGCCGCGCTCCGTCTCGAAACCGGCGCACTCGCCCTCGAAGTCACCACCGGCGTGGGGCCTCGCATCAATTCCTTGCGCTCCAAGAGAGGCAAGGCAGGGAATCTCTTCCTCGAGTTCCCAGCCGACGAGAAGCCCTACCACGGCTACCTGCTGCGCGGCGGCCACCGCCTCTGGCATGCGCCCGAGCACCTCGTGCGCACTTACCAACCCGACGACGAGCCCTGCGCGTTCAAGCCGGTCAAAAACGGCATCGCCCTCGCCCAGCCAGTCGAGGCCAGGACGGGCATTCAGAAGGCGGTTAAAATCGAGCTCCTCGGCGAGCGCACCATCAAAGTCACCCACGCCCTTACCAACCAAGGTCTCTGGCCGGTCGAGACCGCCTGCTGGGCGCTCACCATGCTCCGCGGCGGCGGCTACGGCGTGCTCCCGCTCTTCCCCAAGGGCGACCATGCGAGCGGCGACCTCCTGCCCGCCTACTCGCTCGTGCCTTGGACCTACACCGATCTCTCGCTTGACGGCTGGGACCTGCACCGCGACTTCTTCGGTGTGGATGTGCCCGCCTTTGAGTTCGCCCAAAAACTCGGCATCACCGGCTACCCGGGCTGGTCAGCCTACTATTATGGCGGCACGACTTTTGTGAAAACCGCCAAGCTCATCGCGGGCGCGGCGTATCCAGATCGTGGATGCCCTTTCGAGCTGTTCACCAACGGCAAGATGATCGAGCTCGAAACGCTCAGCCCGCTCGTGACTCTCGCCCCCGGCGACTCCGTGCAACACGTCGAACACTGGACCCTCTTCGACGGACTCAAAGAACCGTCCACCGACGGTGCCTTCGCCGCTCTGCAGGCCGAGGTGACGAAGTGGTTGAAGACGTTCTGAGCTCAGAGCCCCCTCACTCGGATCACCGAACGTAGGGTCGCACCTCGTGTGCGGCTCTACAAATTGTCCGCCGTCCTTGACGGTTGAAATGACGCGGCGCGATTCCCAGCATCTTCGCTTAATGCCACGCCTCCGCACCGTCTTTTTCGGCTCCGACGCCATCTCGCTTCCGCTCCTTGAGTGGCTGGCGGGGGAGGGCGCGTCGCAGGTGGAGCTGATCGCGATCTACACTCAACCGGATCGCCCGGTCGGGCGGGGCCAGCAGGTGCAGGCCAACGCGATCAAGACCTGGGCGCTGGCCCGCGGCCTGCCCGTCCACCAGCCGCATAAAATCACCGCCGAGGTGCGCGAGGCCTACGCCGCCACCGCGCCCGATCTCGCGCTCGTCATGGCTTACGGGCACATCTTGCGCGACGACTTCATCGCCATCCCGCCACGAGGCACATTTAATTTTCATGCCTCGCTGCTCCCGAATTATCGGGGCGCCTCGCCCATCCAGACCTCCGTCGCTTGCGGCGAGAGCGAAACCGGCGTGTCCCTCATGCGCATCGTGCGCCGCCTCGACGCCGGCCCGGTCGCGGACCACGAGGCCGTCCGTATCGAGACGCTCGATACCGCGCTGGAGATTGAGCAAAAGCTCGCCGCCGTCTGTGCGCCGCTGCTCGCCCGAAACCTGCCGACCCTGACCGCCGGCACGCTACAGTTTGTGGCGCAGGACGAGGACGCCGCCACCTTTTGCCGCAAACTCACCAAGGCCGACGCCGCGCTGGATTTCACTGCTTCCGCCGCCGTGCTCGCCGCGCGCATCAACGGCCTCAACCCCTGGCCCGCCGCGCAGGCGGAGCACGCCGGCCAGCCGATTAAATTCGGCCTGGCTGACGCAGTGCCGGGCACGGCGGAACCGGGTATGGTTGCCGGGGCTGACGCCTGCGGTTTATTGATCGGCACGGGCGAGGGACTGCTGCGGGTGCATCGCCTGCAACGCCCCGGCGGACGCCTCTTGTCGGCGCCGGAGTTTCTACGGGGATGCCCATTGCCAGCCGGAACTCGTCTGGGCGGAGGTGCGCTTTCGCCCCTGGTTGCGAAGACGCCATTCCCAGTTGTGAAGCCAAGCGTCTGACGGACTTGCTCACGGGCCGAAGGGGTGCGGGTTCAGACCTCAGGGGTTGAGCACGAAGCCGAGATGGCGGGCGAGGCGTTGTTCGCGCAGGCCGTAGAAAGCGGCGTAGGCGCGGATGCGGGCGGCGAGGGCGGGGCGGCGGCGGGCGAGTTCGGCGGAGTCGGGCGCGTGTTCGCGCACGGCGGCGATCATGAGGTTTTTGGACGTGTGCTCAGGGGAGATGAACTCGAAGACCTTGGCGCGATAGCCGGCGTATTCGAGAAGCTGGGCGCGCAGGGCGTCGGTTATGATCTCGGCTTCGCGCTCGTGAAGGATGCCGTGGCGGAGGGCGTCGCGGAGCACGGGCGGGACGGTTAGCTGGGCGCGCACCTCGCGGTGGCAGCACGGGGAAACGACGAGCAGGCGCGCACCGGCTGCGATGCCGGCGGCGAGGGCATCGTCGGTGGCGGTGTCGCAGGCGTGGAGCGCGATCAATGCGTCAAGCGATGCGGCGGCGGGTAAGGTGGCGGCACTGGCGTTTCTCGCCGGCGCGGGGATGTCGCCCGCGATAAAACGGAGGCGCGGCGCGAAGCCGTGGGCGGTGGCGAGGCGGTTGCACTCGGCGACGAGTTCGGGGCGGCGCTCAAGGCCGGTGACTTCGGCTTTGTCGCCGATCAGGGCGGCGGTGGCGAAAGTGAGGTAGCCCTTGCCGCAGCCCATGTCGGCGATGCGGATCACGTTAGGGGCGGTGGCGTCGAACGGGGGATAGGAAGACTCGTCGGCGGCGACGGCGGTGCGGAGGCCAGCCTCAACCAGCAGATGGCTGAGCAGCTCGGCGAATTTCTGGATTTGGCGAAACTTGCCCGCCATGCCCTCGCGAGGTTGGCCGTGGGGGTTGGTGACGCCGAGGGCATGCAGCCAAGGTGCGTTGGCCGGAATGGGGTGGACCTTGGCCTGGTCATTGCCCTCGGGAGGAGTTGGCGGGGCGGCGGTGGCGGCGCGCGAGATGAGTTTTAAGCGGCCATCGGGGAGGGTTTGCAGTTGGTGGCTTTGGAGCGGCGTGAAGAGATGGGCGTCGCCAAAGGTGGTGCCGAGTAAGGTTTCCAATTCGGCCAAGGTCTCTGCGGGGAGATGGTTTTTAGTAATATCGTTAGCCGCGTGGCGCCAGAGGAAGGCGAATTGGGGGCCGGCCTTCAGCGTAACCGGGCGGACGTAGAGATTGCGCAAGGAGGCCGGGGCGGCGGGCGGGAGGGGTTTACCCAACGTGAGTTTTACGAGGGTGCCGGTGGTGATGGCGGCGCGTAGCTGGACGAGAAAGCGGCCTCGGGCGTCGGATGGGGTTGCGGATTCAGACATGACTCAAGGTTTGCCCAAAGGGTGAAAGTTGGAACCACGGATTTTGATAATCCCCATCAGCGTTTTAGTGAAGCAGGGCGCGCAACGGTGGATGGTTGCAGCTTCGCTGCGCTCTCCACTTTAGTGAAGTATGCTGAAACAAATCCTCGCTGTCATGCCCAACCGACGACCTAGATCCGCGTTGCCGGATAGAACTCAGCGGGCGATGTCGGCTTGGGTAAGGACCTTGAAGCCGTGGTTGTTAAGGGACTGCGCTGCAACGTCGTGGTCCTCGATGTTGAGGACGAGAGCGGAGCGGCCTTCGGGGCGTTTGATGAAGCTGTAAACGT
>CAMDHP010000068.1 GCA_945898185.1 Akkermansia muciniphila
TTTTGCAGCAGCGGCTTTGGCCTTATCGGATTCGAGCTTGGTTCTCTCGGCATCTGCTTTCGCGTCTAAAAGTTTCCTAGCTGCATCAGCTGCGGCCTTGGCGTCGGATGAGGCTTTGGCCTCCGCCGCAATCTTGGCGTCAGATGCATACTTGGCGGCCGCCCGCGCTGCGGCCTCAGCCTTGGCATCAGCGGCTGCTTTGATATTCGCAGCCTTTGCGCTGGCTCCTGCAGCCGCAGGCGGGGTGCCAAGGAACGCGGTGGTCATCGCCGCCCGTCGCGCAGCCGCCGCCGCAGCACTCGGCGCGGCCGGCGGTGCAGGTGCAGCGGGCTTTGACGTTAAGGATGACGCAGCAATTTTGATCGCGCCACCGGCGCCACCCATCAGTCCCATGAGCGCAAGGGTTTGAGGCGCGACTTGCTTGAAGGCATCGGTCACACCACCAGCCGTCCAATCGGCCTTGATCGTGCTGGGGTCTTTGCCTTTAGCAATGGCCATTGCCTTCTTCTGGTCGGCGGCCTGCTCAACCTGAGTGAGAGTTTCCGTGCCGAGTTCAGTAGCGAGCGACCCCGCACCGATTGCCACTTTCCCGGCTAAAGACTTTGCGAATTTGGAAGCCAGTGGTTTGCCAAGCCCAAAAATAATCTTTCCCGCGCCAAGAGTCACTGCGCTGCTGACTGCTTCCGGCCCAGCTTCCCAAAGCGCGGTGTTCTTCGCGATTGGAAGGAGATTTTCGTAGGCGGATTTCATCTCCGCCTCATTCATCGGGCGCTTGTTTTTCCTCTGGGACTCGGCGTTCAGGTTCTCAAACGCCTCATTCAGGAATTGAGCCCCCGCCATGCGGTAAGCGGCGGTGCCGGATGCTGCCATAGCCGCCGTAGCCCCGCCGATGGTTCCACCGATGACCGCTCCGGGGGCGGCACCTGCGCCTGCCCCCGTCGCACCGATAGCGGCACCAATCGCCGCGCCTGTTTTCGCGCCCGCAATCGAAGAGGGAATGGCTGCCGCCATCGAGCCAAGTGAGAATCCAAGGGATCCGCCCGCCTCACGAATCGATTCGCCCACCGATGAAGATTTACCAGCCTTTTTTTTAGCCGTGGTTTTGTCCTGCATCGCTCGACTAAAAGCATCCGCCTCAGCAAATGCCTTCTTCGCGGAACTCGAGTATTGGTCGGGACGATTCAGCCCTTCGGAAAGCTGGTAGAATGCGGCCGGAGCCGTGACACCAAGTCCTTTGACCGCATCCCAGATTGCGGAAATGCTATCGTCGGCACGGAAGAAATCCTTCTCCTGCTCCCGCATCCCCTTCCGCAACTTATCCATGCGGGCGCGGAACTCGGCGTCAGTCTCCTCCGGCTCTTCCTCCGTTACCTCTGTCGAGTAGGAAAACGGATCGAAGCCACCACCGCCGCTGCTCTTTGCAAACGGGTCAAAGCTGTTCGTCTGCGGCTTCGCAAACGGGTCGAAACTCACCGCCCCCTTGTTCTTGGAGAACGAATACGGGATAGACGGGTCAAAGCTGTTCTTCATTGCCCCCCAGCTTGGGGGGCGCTTTTCGCTGTCAAGGCCGAGGCTAATTCCGAGGAAGATTTAGTGCTGGATCTAGCTCGAACTTCCACCGGCTGCTGTTGTTCGCCAACGTGCGTTGTGGCGCGGGCTCTTCGTTCAATCCAAAGTCCTCCGCTCCCCAGTCAATTTCGTCCAGATATTCGTCCAGATAATCCGCGTCCGCGGCACTAGGGGGCGCGGCGGGCGCTGCGAATCTCGGTTCGCGAGCTTCGCGCCAGGGCACCAGGGCATTACGCTTCCGGAGCAGTGCTTGGTAACGGAAGCTCTTCTTGTCTTTTTCAGCGTCAAGCTGCTGGTCCAACGCCAGTATCTTAGCGGGAAGTTCCTTCTTCTTCTTCGCATCCAACGCGAGCAGGTCCTTCAACTCCGAGCGGATTCTGCCCTCCAGCGCCGTGCCAGGCTCCTTGATCGCAGCAAGCCGTTCATTCAATCGCCGGATGGACTCCGCCCGCACACCTGAATTGTTCTCCGTCGTCTGGAGCGCCCCCGGGTCTTCCGATTGTCCCGGCTCACTTGGGATAAAGCCTTTGAAGAAATCGCCAAACCGACGGGCGTAGTCCTCCACGACCTCGGTGTTACGCGCTCGGTTCACATCGCCCTTCGTCCTCACCAAGCGACCCGCCGCATCGCGCTCGTCAGCAGGTGGCGTCGGAACGTAGGGGAGGAGGTCGGTGTTACGCTGCGTTACCTTCGTCCCTTCCTCCGTCGTTTGATCTGCCTTTTTGCCGCTGCTGTTCGCCAGCGTCCGAACTGGCGGAGGAACTACTGGCGGCGCTTCGGGCTCGTTCAATCCAAAGTCCTCCGCTGCACGGTCAGTTACATCCAGCGAATCCTTCGCTTGTTTTTTGGTCATCGCGATCCGCGCCGCCGCCTCGCTGGCAAACGGGATTTTAGTTCCGTCTTTGAGCTCAAGGATATACTTGCCCGCCTTATTGAGTCCGCCGATCGAGCCGGGCGGCATCCAACTGGGTGCAGCGGTGATGAGCGAAGGCCTGCGGGTGCCTCTCTTTTCATCGGCAAGGGCCGCTGGAGGCAGTGCAAGCCCTTGCTTCGGGAGGAGCGAGCCGACCCCGAGGATGCCAGACTCGGCCAGCGTGCGCCCGCCGCCGCTGGTGTTGGCGGAGGCGAGGTCGCCGCCGAACTGGGCGACATTACCATCGCCGACTACCAGCCGGAGACCAATACGGCGAACATCGATGACGGCAAGATCGCCCTGACGCGGAGCGGATGCGGGGCGGGGAGCGGCGGCCTGTTCGGGGGCTGGTGCGCCCTCGCGTCCGCCGATGAACTCAAACTTCTCCAGCACGATCTTATGCTTGGAGCGTTTGGCGCCGGTGGTTTTGTCGTCCCAAGTGTCCAGCTTGAGCGAGCCCTCGATGTAGATGGCTTTGCCCTTGGAGAAGAACTTCGTGATGTTGTCGGCGGATTTTCCCCAAGCCTCTACGTCCACGAAGCACACGTCCTCGTGTTCCGCTCCGGTGGCGTCGGTCCACTTCTTGTTAGCGGCGACGCCGAATTGAGCGATGGAGGAGCCCTTGGGTGTGACCCGAAGCTCGGGATCGCGCGTTAGGTACTCCAGCCCGCCTGTAACGTCGCGCGCCGGTCTCCTTCGTGCAGCACCGGCAAGCGGGAGGTTTGGGGCTCCAGATGTCGCGCCCGGTTTCGGAGATCGGGGGTAGCGAGGCGCCGCAATAACCGGCTGACCGTTTCCCGCCATGCCTTGAGCGCAGGGTCTTCGCTCCGCGCGATGAGCAAGCTTTCTCCCGGAAGCGCCCCTCCGGGGATGGAACCGGCGGTCCGCAGCAGGCTTTGGGCAAAGTCCAGCTGGCCGCTGATCTCCGGCGGTAAATCCAGATCCCGCACGCCTTCTCCCGTGTGGTTGCCCAGGAAAACCAGACGCCCGCTTTTGAGCGCCTCGTGCAAGCCAGTCGTGCCCTCGGCGCAGACCACCTGATACACATCATCCAGGCTGACTTCGCCGTTATAAAGCTTGATCCAGAGATGAAGGGTTTCCTGGTTCGTGGGGGAGGTTTTCAGGTCACCGTCCGCAGCGCTGCAAAGCAGGTCGACGAGGCCGCCCCGACTTGGCGCGTAGAGGCGATTGAAGAAACTGCTGTAAGCGTCTCCGCATGTCCGGTGAATAATCGCATTCACGACTGCGTCCGCCGCGAGGTTAAGGGCGTTGCTCACCGTTTGAAAACGCCGCGTGTGCCCCAGCACCACATGGAGAAACTCATGAAGCAGGACGGCCTTCACGTGCTCCGGGGTGGAGCAGTGGGTGCGCAAGAAATCCAGGTTCACGCGCAAGACGGAACGTTCGCCCAAAGTGACCTGGGCGGTCTTGATCGCATCCGTGAATTCCACTCCGCAAAGCCGCAGCACGCCCCGGCAAGCCAGTCGGTTCTCGTCAATGAGTTCGGCCAGGATCGTTTTAAAATCGTAGGGGGTAAGATTCATCGTTGTTTAAAAATCAAAGGTAGTAGCTCCCGAGGGAATGGAGCTGGAGGTGACGCCCCAAGCGGGCCTCCGAAAGGATCAGCGGTCGGTCCGGGGAATAGTAGCCTTCTCCGCAGAGTCCGAGGATCAGGGCGGCCAGATAGGGCGGCAGATCACAACGGACCGGAGCGCCCTCCAAGGGAAGCAAGGCGCGAAGCAGATATCGTCCGGTCGGAAGTGTAACCCGATTGCGCCACGCGTCGGATGAAGTGACGTCGGGGCCGAGGTGCGCCTCGATCAGTTGACGGGCCCGGGGAATGCGGAACCCATCCTCGGCGGGCGCGAAGGCCAGAACCAACCCTGCTTTGAACAGTGCCGGTTCGGTAAGGCCCGGGTCGGGATCCGATACCAAGACACTGCGCTTGAAGCAATGGATGCTGTTTGTGGGCGGTCCCATGGCGCTAGGCGGCCTCCTTCACCGCCGCAATGATGGACTGGAAGCTGGCAATCAGTTCCGAGGATTTTTCGGGCACTTTCCCGGATTTCTGAACGAGAGCGTCAAGATAAACGCCCGCCCTTTCCCTCCTAGTCGGTGGCAGGGATTGAAGCAACTTCTCAACCTCCTCATAACCGTTGACCGGTCGCACCCAGTATCCGCCGCCGGGCACACTCCAAGAGGTGCTCCTATCCGTCTTGTCATCTTTGCGGTGGATCACGGTTTTATCTTGGTGCAGGAGCGGTGCGACCGCGCGACTCAGATCAGCGAGCCCCTCCGCCCCCACCGGGCATTTGTCGGCGGGTAGAGCGAGGAGATGCGGCGCGACTGCGAGCACGAATGCGAAGCTACGCTCAAGCGGTTCGCCCGCCAAAAACTGGGCGATTGCAGCACTGGCCGTGTCGCGCCCGGGCGCTTCCTTGAGTAACAGCGTGGCTTTGCGGGCGAGGTCAGGCTCTTGTGCGAACTCATGCAGCCACTGCTCGTGGCCATCCAGCGTCACGGCGTCCCAGGCGATCCGGTGGGCAGCGGAGATCGCTTCGGAGGATACCTGCTCGCCGGTCGCGAACTGGGGAATGCTGTTTTTCAGCACCAACTTGAAAAGCTGATTCAGGGGAAGGTCCGACACCGCAATCACTGCCAGCAGGTTCCGCGTCAACTGACGGGAGCGTCGGGGCGACAGTCGCAATTTCGCCTCGCCGAGCAACGTGGTGACCTCGCAGGCGTAAGCGAGGACATGGGCCGGCGGCTCCGCCAGCAGCGCAGCAAACCGGGCGCGGGCAGCCTCTAGGGTTTTGATCAAGGCACCGTCGTCACGGGAAAGAGCACCGTCCCCTCGCGGATCGGCGATCCGCAGGCGGTCGGCCTGATTGAGATCTTCCCAGTCGGCCACGTTCACGACAAAGGCAAAGCGGTCAGCCAATGCGGGATCGAGCGCCTCGGTTCCGATGTAACCATCGTCCGTGCCCGTCGGGTTCATGGCCGCCCAGCGGTAGCGGAGCTTTTCCAGTTTTATCCCCTGTAAGCGGCGCTCCTGCACCAGCGAGAAGAGTCGGTTTTGCTGTTCGGGCCGGCACCGATTGATTTCGTCAATCAGCACCGACTCGGCGGGCCAGACCGTCGCCGGTGTTTGCAGATACCGTATGCTCGCACCGTTCGCTTCGGGGTAAGGAAACCCAACCAGATCATCGAAGGAAATGATGCTGGCGTTGTAGTGGCGGTGAACCAGCCCGAGCGCCTCGGAGAGCGAATTGAGCAGGAATGTTTTTCCGGTGCCATGCCGGCCGATCAGAAGCAGCGGATCCTCGGTGATGAGGGCCGCGAGTATGATGGGCTCTACTTGGTCGTAGCCGTAAATGCCGAGTGGGCGTAGTTTGAAAGGTGTCATTTGGATGGAAGATTGGGCGCTTGGTTCAAGTGGTGAATCACTCGGGGGCTGTTCACTGTTCCCACGGCAGATCGGATTTTCCGAAATGCCCGTAGTTGGTGGTGCGGGCGTAAAGAGGGCGCCGAAGATCAAACTGCTGGATGATCGCTCCCGGCCTGCCGTCAAATTGCGCGGCATACTGGGCGCAGAGCGCGTCATCACCGGTTCCACGAGTATCCACGTGCCAAGCGACAGGGCGGGCCACGCCGATCGCGTAGGCGATCTGCACCTCGGCCGTCGTAGCCAGCCCCCTGAGGACGATCTGGCGGGCCACCCAACGCGCGAAGTAGGCGGCGCTGCGATCCACCTTTGAAGGATCCTTGCCGGAAAATGCGCCGCCCCCATGCCGTGCGTAGCCACCGTAGGTATCCACGATGATCTTACGCCCCGTCACCCCGCAGTCCCCCGCCGGCCCCCCGATGTCGAAGACACCGGTGGGATTGATAAAGGTCTTGATGCCGGTGCGGTGCCACGGGCCAAGCGCCTCCGGCAGGAGCACCGTGTGCACCCAATCCTTCAGCAAGTTTTGGTCATACCCCTTGGCGTGTTGCGTGGACACCACCACATCGGTGACCTCGACCGGAATCCCGCGGAGGTAGAGGACGGTGACCTGGGATTTTGCGTCGGGGCGCAACCAATCCACCAAGCCCGAGCGGCGATGCTTTTCCAGTGTGCGGGTGATTGCATGCGCCAGATAGATAGGAAGCGGGAGCAAGGTCGGTGTGTCCTTGCACGCGAAGCCAAAGACCAGTCCTTGGTCACCCGCACCTTGGTCAAGCCCCGCGCCCACCCCTTGGGCAATGTCGGGCGACTGCTGCCCGATCAAATTAATGACTTTGATGTTGTCGGCGTTAAAGGGATTTTCCGGATCGTTGTAGCCGATGGCATCGATGGTGCGGCGCACCAAAGCGTCCGTGTCCACGGTTGTCGTGGAAGTGACCTCACCCGCGACCACCACCGTGCCATCCTTGACCAGTGTCTCGATCGCCACGTGGGCATTCGGATCCTGGGCGAGGTAGGCATCGAGCAGCGTATCGGAGATGAGATCGGCGACTTTATCGGGATGGCCGGAGCCGACCGATTCGGAGGTGAACTGTCCGGAAAAAGCGTGCGTGCTCATCAGGCGGCCCTCCTTTGTTTGGTGAACGTCAAGGGAGGAGTCGGCAGACCAAGCCGCGCCTGAATTTTGAGGTGGGCCAGCGCGGCATCACGCCGTTCGCGGGCGATGGCTAGGCACGAGGTGCCGAGCGAGCTACGCACCCGCTGCACCGTGTAATCCGGGCAGTGCAAGGTGTAGTGGAGCCACCAAATGCGACCGTTGTTGCGGAAGATGTGGTGATTCGGATTTCGGGGATTTATTCTGAGGCTGGGCAGGGATGTTTTCATGTTTTTCGGGTTGGTGTGTTGGCGACTGCCCGAACCCGTGCGCCCTGCCGGGACACAAAAAACCCACCGTCAAAATTGAACAGTGGGCGCGTAGTGAAAAGGAGAGCGCTTGGGTTCGGCCGGACTAGGGCCGCGCATCATTGGACCACCGTGGCGGCTCTCCTTTCGCGCTTTTCGCGCAAAGTGAGACTACCCGGATTGGCGTTTCTGAAATCATCCCGCATGAGCGGAACGATGCCAGCACTTCTAAAGATGCAGATCAGTCAGATTTGAAAAGAACAGGACAAGCAGGACTGTTCACGCGCGAACGAAGAACGCAATGTTGCATCTTGATTATGACAGAGAAACCGCGCGGCGATCAGCCTTACCCGTTCGTTGTGCCACATGAGCCATGGCCGATTTACTCTGCCGTGCGGGAATAAAAAAACACCCGTATGCAGCCCCGAATCGACTCAATCCTTTTGCTCGGCTTCGATTTTCTTAATCATTTCCGTCAAATTTTTTATGTCATCCATGATCGAGGTGAAATTAGAGGGGGAATCCAAATACAGCGTCTCCCCTTCCCCTGATACCATGCCTTCCGTTGCCACCTTCGACCCTTCTTCAAAGACGAGCAGTTCGCGCAGGACAAAGGATGTCGATTCATCCCCGGACGCGCATCGAAGGATGTTTTTGCGTTGATCATTCAGCACGCCGAGCTCCTTGAGTTCATCCCTTGCCGCGTCGACGGGCTTCTTCAGATCCTGCACCAAGCAAGTGAAAGGTCCCCAAGCTCTATCGAACTCCTGCATGCGATCAGAGTTTATGATTTCCCAATCCCAATCGGCGCCAAAGTAGTGCTCGCAATGATCGCAGGCCCCAGGAGCATTCCACCGATCACAAATCGGACATTGTTCGGTCGCTTCGTTTCCTTCCGGAGTTTTTTTAATTTTGCTCATATTCGTTTTTGTTCAGCCAAAGTTAGGCGTGCTTCTTCACGTTAAGTCGGGATTCGAAAGCACCGACCGGAGCGTAGCGACCGCTGTCACAGCTGACCACATTAAGTGCTCCGGCAGACACCGCATAAATAGCGTCTTGCAGGAACTCGGATCCGAGCTGTCTCGCCCGCTCCACACTCAACTTAACTGCCCACCCCGGCTCAGCGTGAGTGCCGTCGGGTGAATGGCCCGTGACACGAAAACTCCAGACTCCCATCATCTCGATTCTCGCTTTGAGCGCCGCATCTGCGGCCTGGTTTCGCTCATCACTCCAACTCTCTCCGGTCGTGGCGCAAGCACTCACGATCACGAAGTCCTTTGGCCAGCTCGACACCCCGGTTTCGGCTCGGAAAACCGTGCGCGAGTAAGCCGCGTAGAACCCGTATCGCAGCGCCCACAATTCCGCTGCTACCACCTCGCTCCCGTGATCTGCCCGACAACGCAGATACCGGCCGAAAGCCTCGATACCCACGCCTTCCTGATTAAACTCCGTGCGCATACGTTCGGCTAATTTCGCCACGTGCAGATGATCAAAATGCGCCACCGAGATCGCCCAGCCTGGATCGCTCCGACCCTTGAAATAACCATTCCAGGCTGTCAGGGAAAACGACTGCACGTGCTGGCAGACCAGGCCCGTAACGCGGGCTTCATCCGGCCTGACTCCTGCCACTGATCCGAGACGCAGGGTGTAAATCGGTAAGCTTGAAAATGAGGCCGGGAATGGATCGCGCATAGTCCTTTTGTGAGAGAATTACCCCGGTAAAGCAGCCACGTCCCGCGTCATACCTTACGGGGGCTAAAAAGATGACATGGCTGAGCATTGTCATTTTAGTTAACTTTCTCTGTGTAAATCACAGCACTTGAACTGGCTTGGTTAGCCTATATTAAGACACTCGGATCGAAACAAGCTGCGGATTTCGTGGGAGAAACGAGGACCAGCGATTCCGTCGGTCAAATCACTCAACCCCTGAGCTAAATAAGAGACCCAGTTAAATCGTCTCCCGATCCGCGCCAGGCAGGCGGGCACAAACCGCTGAATTCTGGCAACCCAGCCCGTCCGCACTCCCCCCCTACCCCAACGCCGCCTCGAACTTCACTGCGTCCTCCGGCGTGTCTACACCCAGGCCGGGGTCGCTGGTCACGTCGCAGCCGATTTCGTATCCGTTTTCCAACACCCTGAGCTGTTCCAGTTTCTCGATACGCTCGTAGCGCCCAATCGGAAGCGTCGCGAACTTCTCTAACAGCTCTGCTCTATACGCATACAGCCCGAGATGTTTATAGCAGGGGTTTGCCGCCACCCAAGCGTCGTCCACCTTCCCGCTGAGATCGCGGGCAAAGGGCATAGGCGAACGCGAAAAATACAGCGAACGCCACCCGCCGCCGGGCGCGAAAACCACCTTCACCTGGTTCGGATTGGCGAAATCCTCCGCTCGCTTAAAGGGCGTCGCCAGCGTAGCCATCGCCGCCGGCCCAGCGATAAGTTCTGCAAGCCGGCGGATCTGCGCGCCCGTCACCAGCGGTTCGTCGGCCTGCACGTTAATCACCCGCTCCGCCCGCACCGTGCGGTTTGCCTGGGCTAGGCGGTCCGTGCCGCTTTGATGCGAGACCGACGTCATGATGGTTTGAAAGCCCGCCGCGTTAAGCGGCGCCGCCAGCAAGGCATCGTCCACCGCGAACCATAGCGGGAGCTCCGGAGCTTCCATCCTGATACGCTCCGCCACCCAGAGCACCAGCGGTTTGCCTTTGATGTTGTGCAAGAGCTTGCGCGGGAAACGCGTGGATTCGAGCCGGCAGGGCACGATGATCGCAGTGGCGGCAGACATGATCCCCTTACCGTGCCCGCCCTGATTTTAGGTTGCAAGACAGGGCTTGGCAGTAAACCTCCCTACCACATGGACGACTCTGCCAGCGCCGCCACTTCTTCTCAACTCAGTCGGGAACTCGTTGTGCAAAACAAGATGGGCATCCACGCCCGGCCTGCCGCTATGATCGTGCGCATCACCAACAAATTTAAATCCGACGTGATGGTCGAAAAGGATGATGAGCAAGTAAATGGAAAATCTATCATGGGTCTCATGATGCTCGCCGCCGGCAAGGGCTCAAAGGTCAAATTCCTCGCCACCGGAGCTGATTCCAACGCAGTGCTGGACGAGCTCGAAGCGCTTTTTTTCCGTAAGTTTGACGAGGCTTGAGGGGGGATATGACCAGCGATCAGGCGGAACGAAGGCGTCGTTTGGGAAAGAATCAGCCGCCTTCAGATTCCGAAAAACGCCCGCGCTGTCCGCGTCGTATTCTCTGCCAGCTCCGTGTATCCCACGCCTAAAACCGTCGCCGCATATTCCGCTGTGAGGCGCAGATAGGCCGGCTCATTCGGCTTCCCGCGATGCGGCATCGGAGTCAGAAACGGGGCATCCGTCTCGATCATAAGCCGCTCCAGTCCCTGCAACCACATCGCTTCCCGCGCGCTTTCCGCGTTTTTGTAGGTCACGACACCGGTGAAGGAACCGTAGGCCCCCCGCCGCATCAACTCACCCATCTCCGAAGCGCCCTCCGAGAAGCAGTGGAACACCACCCGGCGCCAATCGACCCCGCTCGAGTCGATCATTGCCACGCATTCTGTAAAAGCCGCCCGCGAGTGGATCACCAGCGGACATCCCACACGCTTCGCGATTTCCAACTGCGCCGCAAACGCGCACCGTTGCCATGCCTTCAACTGCTCCCTCGCCGGCTCCTCTTTCGGCAGGTGAAAGTGATCAAGACCGCATTCCCCCAATGCCACCGGTAGCGCTCCCGCTCCAGTCCAAAATCCCTCGATCTGCTCCACCTCGTCCGCCCAGTTCGCGCCGACCGAACAGGGATGCAGCCCGACCGTAAAAAACACCTCGCCTGCATGGCGCTCCGCGATACCTCGATAAATCGCCCAGTCGTCGCTCCCGGTGCCGATCGTGATCATCGCCCCCACTCCCGCCGCGCGCGCCCGAGTCAGCGCCTCCGCCGTCTCGCCGCGCGCCTCAAATCCGTCGAGGTGGGTATGCGTATCAATAAGTGTCGTCGTGTTGTTCATGGCCCGATTTCATCCGCCTCATTTTCCGTATCGCTCTTCCAGATAGGCGAGCAGTGCCGTCGGTCTCAGCGGCTCGCCGGTCACTCGCAGCGTGAGCGCGAACGCATCCTCACGCCGGCCGTGGGCGTGCACTTCCGTCCGCAGCCAAGCGAGTAGTCCGCCAAACTCGCCGCGCGCAAACTCATCCTCGAGCGTTGGGCGTGCCCGCCGGGCCGCCGTCCAAAGTTGCGCCGCGATCATGTTGCCCAGCGTGTAGCTCGGGAAATACCCGAAGGCCCCGCCGCTCCAATGCACGTCTTGCAACACGCCTTCGCCCGCGTGCCCCGGCCGACGCCCAAGCAGTTCCGTGCTTAACGCATCCCACGCCGCCGGGAGATCCGCCACCGGGAGCGTCCCGTCGAACAGTCTCCGCTCAAGCTCAAAGCGCAGCAGGATGTGCAGGTTGTAGTGAACTTCATCCGCATCCACGCGGATCAAGCCGCCCGGCTCCACCGCGTTCGCCGCCGCGTGCAAAACATCGCCATCCACGCCAGCCAGCTCCTTCGGGAACTTCGCGCGCATCATCGGCTCCAGCCAGCGCCAGAAGGCCCGCGAGCGCGCCACTTGGTTCTCCCAAAGCCGGCTCTGCGATTCGTGCACCGCCATGCCGGCAGCCACGCCGAGCGCCGTGCCCGCATGCGCAGCCGGGAGGCCTTGTTCGTAGAGTCCGTGCCCCGCCTCGTGAATGGAACTGTAGAGCGCGTCGAGCGGCTCGTCGGCGTTGAAGCGCGTGGTCAAGCGCACGTCGTCGCCCGAGCCTTCGCAGAAGGGGTGCAGCGACACGTCGAGCCGCCCGCGTTTGTAATCAAAGCCCAGCTGCGCCGTCACCGCGCGCACCACGCATTGCTGCGCCGTGACATCGAAGCCGCGAAGCGCCACCGGCCCGTCGCCGCGTGCCTTCGCCGCCGCCACGCGCGCGTCGATTCGTCGCGCCAGCGGGACCAGGCCTTCGCGCAATTCCGCGAAAAGTCCGCCGATCTGCGCCGCCGTGAGGCCGGGATCGTGGCGGTCGATGGCAAGGTCGTAGGGGCGCTCGCCAAATCCGAGCAAGTCCGCCTCACGTCGCGCCAGAGCGAGGTGTTTCTCCAAAATGGGTGCAAAGGCCGAAAAATCCCGCGCCTTCCGCGCCGCCGCCCAAACATGATAACCCTCGCTTGAGAGTCGCGCTTTCTCCGCCGCCAGCTCGACCGGCAGCTTGATCGCGCGGTCGTAGTCACGCCGCGCCGCCGTCACCACCACGCGAGCATCCGCATCGAGTCCGCCTGCCGCCAGCAACCGCTCGCAGGCAGTGATCGCGGCGCCCAAGCCCGCGTCCGTCGCAGAAGCGTGATTCAGCTCGGCCAGCAACTCCGCCTGCGCAGCCCGCTGCCCCGCCGCGCCCTCGGGCAGGTTTACCTGCTCGTCCCACCCAAGCAGTCCCGACACAGAGCCCAAAACATGAATGCGGCGCAGTCGTGCGCCCAGTGCCTCATAAACATTTTCGGTCGCGGGAGCCTCGTTCGCCATAGAGCGGCGAACGTGGCGCCACCCCCGCCCGCGCGCAAGCCCGCCTCAAACCTTCGCGCCGTTGTCGCACTTAAAGTGAACGCGTTTACGAAGCTCCGACATCGTGCGCATCGCCGCGCGCTGAGCGTTTTCATTACCGCCGGCCGGAGCCCCGGGGATTCGAAGCGTGCCTGACTCCGACGTCGGCGGAAGGTTCTCCGCCTCGATCAAACGGCCGATTAACAGCAACTGCTCCGCGCGCGTTTCCAACCGGCTGATCGGAAAGCCGGCATGGCGGGAAAGCCATGCCAACAAGGTGGCGGACGGATGCTGTGCTTCGGCGGACATGTCCGCAGGTTGCAAGCAAGCCCGCCCGCCCGTCAACCGCCATGAACACCGCTCAATTCCAAAACCTTACATGCGAGGTGAAGGTTCCTTGCCGTTTCCAGTGGATTTCCGTTGCGGGATGGCGGAATCATTTCGTGGCCTGCGTATCATCCCAAACGAAAGCGCTCCACACTTCCAATCGTCAAGGCAGTCGCAAACTCTGAACGCACCACCTACCCACCGGACACAGCGAGGATACAGGGAAATCCTCCCCTCTTCATAAAAACCAATCACCTCCCAGCGCGCCCAACCTCCGACTGCGACCAAAGGCACTTTGTCAATTAATGATTGACGAGGTGGCTTTTCGCTTTCCCGGCATCGCCGATACGGTTAGCAGAATTCGAGGGTCAGAACCTCATAACTCTCGTCAGTCACACCATCACACCTTTTTCGCATGTCCGCTGCCACCGCTATCGCCACCGATCCCGTCCGTCAGTTTTCAGTCTTCACCGAGAATCGCGTGGGACGCCTCTACGACCTCACCAAGCTCCTGAAAGATAATGAGGTCCACATCATGGCAATTACCGTGCTGGACACCACCGACACCACCATCCTCCGCCTCGTGGTGGACGACACCGACAAGGCTCGCTCGCTCATGGTGAATAACGATTTTCCCTATGTGGAGTGCCCTGTAATCGCCGTCGAAATCAACGACGAAAGCGACCTCAAGGAGGTGCTCGCCGCCCTATTAGAGGCTGAGATCAACATCCACTACGTTTACAGCTTCATCAAACGCCCCGAAGGCCGCTCCGCTCTCGTCCTCAACATCGAGGACCACGACGTTGCAGCGCAGTCCCTTAACAACCACGGCTTCAAGGTCCTTACCCAAGCCGACATCGCCCGCTGAGTTCTATCCGGCAAC
>CAMDHP010000069.1 GCA_945898185.1 Akkermansia muciniphila
CGCCGGGGATGCCCTTCACTCGGCCGCTTTGGATTTCCGCGACACGACGGCTGGTCTCCACGCGCCATGCCGCATCGTTCTCAGGATCGGGTTGCGCGAAACCTTCCACCAGAAGTAAATCAAAGAGTTCGCTGAACTGATCGCGCGGGAGTTGCCGCGCCTCGCTTACGATTTGTTGCATCGTCATGGACATGCATGCGAGCGAGCGGGATTCTCCCGTCTTGGCAACCGCCCGCTTAACCCGGCTCTATGCGCTTCACCGCGCCTCCGTCCACTCCTGCGCCGCATACTGCTCGGTCAGCGCCTCGTGTTCACCTTCGCGAAACTCCGGCCATGGCGTCTCCTCCACCTCGGCCCCGAGCACCTTCGCCAGCTCCGCCACAAACACCTCGCGCAACTCATCCCAGTCCCGCACCCCCGCCGCCGCCGGACGCCAGACCGAGCCCTGAAACAACAAGCCTTCCTTCGTCCGCTTCTGCGCTGCGCCCGCGATCTTCGCCCCGGTCGTCACGTCCACCACATCGTAAAGCTCCGCCCGCGTAAAACACACCGTAGGCCCTTTCGCCGCCGCGCAGCCAGCCAGCTCCCCGCCCTCGCCTTCCGCCGCCGCCGCCGGCTCGCAATGCTCTTTCAACGCCGCCGCCTGCCCGCAGGCCGCGAGCGCGGTCCGCAGCGCCTCATGCACCGACCGGTAACTCTCCACCGCCCGCGCTTTCTCCAACTCATGTCCGCGAGAGATCACGAGCGCGTAAGTCCAATCCTCGCGGTGATCCACCACGCCGCCACCCGTCGGCCGCCGCACCAGGTCCGCACCCTCCGCGTCAGCCGGAATCTGAGCCCGCACCCATGCAATCTTCTGGCTGTATCCAAAACTAAACGACGGCCGGTGCCAGCCGTAGAAACGCACCCGCGCCCGCCCCGCCTGCTCCGCCGGATACCGACGCAACAACAGAAAATCCGCCGCCATGTTCCCCGCCGCCGAATCCGTCCGCACCGGCAAAACCTCCAGTTTCATCGTCATGATAATGTATTTTCCTATTCCGATTTTTGCGCCTTCTGCGCCTTTTTGCGGCCAATTCTCCGTTTCCGTTTAGTTTCAACTTTCCACCCTTACACTTTAAAATACCAATCCCGGCACGGCGGCGGCACCACCAGTTGGTCGAGCTGCGCATCAAAGGTTTCGATCGGCGTCTTCATGATACCCGCCAGCGGCGCCAGCTCCAGCGACAGATCCGCCGGCCGCCGCGCCGCCGCCTGCGGATTGTCTGCCCGGCTGATTTCGATGATCGGCGCGGCCGTCTCGCTCAGTTTAAAATGTGCCCGTATCCGACGCGCCAGCTCCACCCGCGACAAGGCCTCCGCCCCAGCCCAGTGAAACACCCCGCGCTGATCCGGCCGCTCGCAAAGCTCCACCATCGCCTCGGCCAGGTTTTCGGCCGTGCAGGGCTGCCTGATCTCGTCGCGATACAACTTCGGCGTGCGGCCCGCCGTCCACTCCGCAAACAAGCGCTCATGCAAACTGCGCGCCCCGCCAAGACTGTTTCCAACCAGCAGGGGTGCTCGCAAGGTCACCGCAAAGGCCTCCGCCGCCGCATGCACACGACGTTCGCTCTCCACCTTTTGGCGGCCATAAAGGTTCAACGGTCGCACCGTCGCATTCACCGCGTAGGGCGCTTGCATGCCGTCGAAAACCTGCTCCGACGACAGATGCACGAACCGCGCACTCAGGTGGTGCGCCAGCCGCGCCAATGTTTCGGGTAGCGCGACGTTGAGCGCCTGCGCCCGCGCCGGATCCGCATCGCAAGCCGACGGCTCCGCCACCGCCGCGCAGTTCACGATGGCGTCGGGGAATATCTCCAACGCGATCAAGCTCACCGCATCCGGCGTCGTAAGGTCCACCGCGCGCCGCTCCGCGAGGCCGGGAACCTTCAACTCCGAGCGCCCGATCAGGCCAACCACGGTATGCCCGCGCCGATGCGCTGCCTCGGCGAAGGCCGCGCCGACTAATCCCGATGCTCCGGTAAGTAAGATTTTCATGGGGTTTTAAAATTTGTCGCCACCGGCACCGGAGCGACCAGCGGAACCAATAGCTCCGGCGCCACCTGCCAGCGCACGCGCCAGCGCGGACGCCCCGTTTTCTTATGCTCGCCGCGCGTCGGCTCAAGCGTGAGCAACGCGCTTTTCTTCAGTTCAAACAAAACCGGCGATGCCTTCCCCCTCACCAGCAGCGATGCCAACGCGCTTAGGTGCGGCTCATGCCCCACTAGCGCCAATTCAAAGTTCGGCGGAAACTCAGCCAGCCGCTCTGCCATGATCTCCACGTCGTCCTCCGGCAACAGCCCCGGTGTCTCCACCATCACCACGTCGAGCCCGAGCTGTTCAACAATCATATCCGCCGTCTGCGCCGAACGCACCAGCGGGCTGTGCCAGACTTGCGCGGGGTTAAAGCACGCAGTCGGTTTCAAGAACCGCGCCAGCCGCGCCAACTCACCCAGCCCGCGCGGGCTCAGCGGACGATTCGGGTCCTCGGTTTCGACAACCGCGTGCGCGTGTCGCAAAAGGTGAAGCAGCATGAAGGAGATGCCTGCGGCAGGTTAATCTGCGCTCAAGGGGCCAGCCGCTCGACGATCCAGTCGCCAGAGTCCTCACGACGGTAGCGCAAGCGATCGTGCAGGCGACTGCGCCGGCCCTGCCAGAATTCCACCGTCTCCGGTGCCACGCGATAGCCGCCCCAGAAAGGAGGCAGCGGCACCTCCTCGCCCGCGTGTTTTTTCTCCAGCGCCTTCATCGCATCCTCCAGCGGTTCGCGACCGGTCAAAATACTGCTCTGCTGCGCAACCCACGCCCCGAGCTGGCTGGCCCGCGGGCGCGAGTGAAAATACGCCGCGCTCTCCTCACGCGGCACTTTGGCCACCGCGCCCTCCACGATCACCTGCCGCTCCAGCGCGATCCAGGGAAAAACCAAGGTCGCGAGCGCGTTGCCCGCCAGTGCGCGGCCCTTGCGGCTCTCGTAGTTGGTAAAGAATACAAACCCGCGCCCGTCGATTCCCTTCAGCAACACGGTGCGTGCCGAGGGCCGTCCATCCGCGTCCGTCGTGGCGAGGATCATCGCGTTGGGCTCGGAGATCTTGGCCCCCTCCGCTTCGCGAAACCATAGGTCAAACTGGCGGAAGGGGTCGCGCGCCAGATCCTTTTCGAGGAGCCCGGCGAGGCTGTAATCTTTGCGAAGGTCGGCCAGCGATGACATGCAAGCAACAAAATCGTCCCGCCGCCCGCTGTCAAAGGACAAGCCCAGCCTCCGGCTCCGTATTACGATTCGCCCCAGTGCCGAAAACTGCCCCGCTGGCCCGCTGCCCCGCCCGCTAGGTAAAGTGTAACCAAATTAGTTACACTTTGCTTGGGATGCTTGCCGCCGGGGTGCCGTCGGAGCGCATGCCTTGACCCGCTCTGGCCGCTTGCCGACGCTCTTCGCCATGTCGCCCGCCGCCTACATTGCCGCCCACGAGGCCGATCTTCTCTCCTTGCTCCGCCAGCTCGTCCAGTTGCCCACCGTCAATCCCCCTGGCAACCACTACGACGCCATCACCCGCCTGCTCGCCGCCGAGCTCACCGCCGCCGGCCTCAAATCACGCCGCCTCGCCATCCCGACCGCCACCTTGCGCAAACACCTCCCTCGCGATCAGTGGCACCTCTCGCGTTGGAATGTCCTCGGCACCCTTGATTCCGCCCCGGCCCGCAAGGGAGCCGCCGCTTCGCCGCTCAAAACCCTTCACTTCAACGCCCACTACGACGTCGTCCCCGTCTCCGGCACTTGGACCCATGGCGACCCGTTCTCCGGCAAGGTCGCCAATGGCTGGATCTACGGTCGCGGCACCGCCGACATGAAGGGGTCCATTGCCAGCCTTCTGCTCGCCCTCCGCGCTCTCCGCGCCACCCGCACGACTCCTCGCCTGCGCGTCGAGGTCTCCTTCACTGCCGACGAGGAAACCGACTCCGCCCTCGGCGCCGGTTGGCTGGTTAAACACGCACCCATCCGCCCTAACTACGCGCTCGTTCTCGAAGGCGGCGAGGGCCGCCGCATCGGCTGCGGCCACAACGGAGTCGTCTGGCTGGAGGTCGTCGTCCATGGCCGCGCCGCCCACGGCAGCACCCCGCACCTCGGCGTCAACGCCCTCGAACACGCCTCGCGCCTTGTGCTCACCTTGCGCGATCACGCCAACGCCCTGCGCGACCGTCTTTTCACCGCCCCCAATGGCGAGGAGCGCCGCCCCACCCTTAACATCGGAGGCGTCTTCTCCAGCGGCGAAGGCGGCAAGATCAACACCGTGCCCGCCCTCGCACGCTTCAGCATCGATCGCCGGGTTACGCCCGCCGAGTCCGTCGCTACCGCAGAGCGCGAGTTGCGCGCCTTCCTCGCCGCCGCCGTGAAAAACCTCCCCGGCCCGCGTCCGCGCGTCGAGGTTCTCAAAATCTCCGAAAACCACCCGTGTTTCTCGCCGCCCGACCACGCCTACGCCGCCGCCCTCGCCGCAGGCGTCTCCCGCGAGCGCCGCTGCCGCGCCGAGTTCGGCACTTCGCAGGGCTTTAACGATACGCACTTTTTCGCCCACGAGCTCGGAATCCCCACTCTCGGCTACGGCCCAGGCGGCGAAAACTGCCACGCCGTGGACGAGCGCGCCTCCGTGCGCGAGCTCCTCGCCAGCGCCCGCATCTACGCCGGTCTTCTCGCTGGCGGCATCATCGACTGACGCCACCCGGCGCACTCCACTTCCTAGCACCGCGCCGACCACCCCTAGCACGTCGCCGCCCCACCTTCCTTTGCCCGCTTGCCCGCTCCGCACCCGCCACTTTCTGCTCGCTGCTCGAAACTCACCTTCCCAACCGCCATGAAGATCAACGCCTCCCTCACCCCCGCCAAGCTCCAGCCCAAGCTCAACCGCCTCTTTGAGCTCTCCGGTCAAAAGATCGATCTCATCAACAAGTCCTGGAACCCCGCCGTCGGCACCCCCGTTTTCACCATCAAGGGCAAATACACTTCGCGTGGCTGGACCGAGTGGACCCAAGGCTTCCAGTTCGGCATGGCCTTCCTCCAATACGACGCCACCAGCGAGGAGCGCTTCCTGAAGCTCGGCCGTGAAAAGGCCCTCAAATACATGGCCTCGCACGTCAGCCACGTGGGCGTGCACGACCATGGTTTTAACAACGTCTCCACCTACGGAAATCTTCGCCGCCTCATTCTGGAAGGCCGCGCCGCCGGCACCTCGGACGAAATCAACTACACCGAGATGGCACTCAAAGTCTCCGGCGCCGTCCAGGCCGCCCGCTACGTGCCCACCAACGTCACCGCGCCTTGGTCGCCCCTCGGCACCGATTCGCCCGGCGTCGCCCCCGCAGGCTACGTTTATTCCTTCAACGGCCCCCAATCGCTTTTCGCCGATACCATCCGCTCCATGCGTTCGCTCGTCGTCGCCCACCAGCTCGGTCACGTGCTCATGGGCGAGGGCGACAAGCCCATCAACCTCCTCCACCGCGCCATCACCCACGCCGCCACCACTGCACGCTTCAATGTGTTCTTCGGCCAGGGTCGCGACTCCTACGACGTGCGCGGCCGCGTCGTCCACGAGTCCATCTTCAATCGCAACGACGGCCAGTTCCGCTGCCCTTCCTCACAACAGGGCTACTCGCCTTTCACCACGTGGACCCGCGGCGCCGCCTGGATCATCGCCGGCTTCGCTGAGCAGCTCGAATACATTGATACCGTCAAAGGCTCCGAGCTCGACGCCGTCGGTGGTCGCCGCGCCGTCACCGACCTCTTCCTCGAGACCGCCCGCGCCGCCAGCGATTACTACATCGACGGCTACTCCGCCCTCGACGGCGTGCCCTACTGGGACAGCGCCGCACTCAACACCCACAAGCAGGGCGATTTCACGAAATCCCCCGCCGACCCCTTCAACGCCCACGAGCCAGTGGACAGCTCCGCCGCCGCCATCGCCGCGCAAGGCTTCATCCGCCTCGGCCTCTACCTCAAGGCCAAGGGCGAAAAGAAAGCCGGCGCACGCTATCTTCAGGCCGGCCTCACCGTGGCGGATACGCTCTTCACCGACACCTACCTCGGCACCGACCCCAAGCACCAAGGCCTGCTTCTTCACAGCGTCTATCACCGTCCGAATGGCTGGGATCACATTGCTAAAGGCCAGAAGGTTCCCAATGGCGAAGCCTGCATGTGGGGCGACTACCACGCGATGGAGCTCGGCCTCCTCATCCAGCGCCTCGCCGCCAGCAAATACCTCACGTTCTTTTAAAAAACATCCGCCTCCCGCCCCCCCTCCGCGTCGGGCTTTCCTCGTGCCGTGACATCCTTCACGCTTCGCTCACTGACACCCGCATGGAGCACCAAGACCATCTCCTCCTGCCCAATCAGACCTTTTCGGTGCCTCCGCCAGAGGCGCTCGCAGGCGTTGCCCCGTCCCTCACCGGCGAGGTCGCTGCGCTCTGGCGCCTGCCCCTCGATCGACGAGTGCAAGTCACCCTCCGCGATCACGCGCTTATATCCACCGTCGGCCGTCTCGAACTGACCCGCCTGCCCGAACTGCCCTTCGACGCCCACACCCCTCTCGCCCTGCGCATCGGAAAAGACGAATTCAGCAGCCGCCAGATCATCACCTGGTCGCTCGGCGACTAAGCCCTGCGATTTTCGTTTCGAACTGCCCTCCGATCCTCCGCGCCCTCACGCTTTCCACAATGCTCCCGGATTCCCAAAAGCAAACCGCCCACCCCGCGACCTCCGCCCGCCGCCCGCGCATTCTCCTACTCAACGCCTCCCTCGCTGGCCCCACCGGCAACTCCGCCCGCCTGCTCGCCCTCCTTGCCCCGCGCCTCGCCCCGCACGCTGAGCTCCACCACGCCGCCCTTGCCGGCCCCGCCGCCGTCACCTTTGCCAGCCTCGAGCCGGCCCTGCACTCCGCCGACGCCTTCGTCTTCGCCACCGGAACGCACTGGGATTCTTGGAGTTCGCCGCTGCAAAAATTCCTCGAAGACGCCACCCCCGCCGAGGCCACCGCGCTCTGGCTCGGCAAACCCGCCGCCGCGCTCGTCACCGAGCATTCCACCGGGGGCAAGGGCGTGCTGTCCCGACTCCAGGGCGTGCTCCTAACCCTCGGCTGCACCCTCCCGCCGCTCAGCGGCCTCGTGCTCTCCCACGCCGCCCAGCTCGCCCGCCAAAATACCCTCACCGCCGGCCCCGCCGACGATTTGTGGCAACCAGCCGATCTCGACATCATCGCGCACAACCTACTCGCCGCCGCCGCCGCTCCCCGCCCCGACTTCCGCTCCTGGCCCGTTGACCGCACCGACTACACCAAACCCTGGCTCGAAGCCTGATACCAACCTTCCTCTCTTTCAGGCTTCAACGCCACGACGCAGAGGAGCGAAGATATGCAAAGGAGCGCTTCAGTTCCAAGTCCTTGCCCCCCCTATCGGTCTTCGCGACTTTGCGTTAACAAAGTCTATTTTACCCGGGACGTTGGTATTAAGAAGCGGGGGCGCTTTCGTCGGGGTGGTGAATCAGCAAACCACGAAAAGGCACTCCCACTCCGCCAAGCTGAATTGTGATTGTGAAGCTCGGTTTGTGGCAAAGGTTGACGAGCCGGTTTTGAACCGCGCGCCCAGCGCTAGCGGTAGAGGGCGGTTTGGGGGGCGGGGGCCAGCACATTATAGGTGCGGATGGCGGTGCGCCACCAAGCGGCGAGTTTCTCGGAGGGGAGCGACCACAGATCCCGATGCAGGGCGGCCATGGAGTCTGCGTCGAGCATGAGGGCGAGTTTTTCACGGGCTGGCAGGGCGGCGGGGCCTTCACGCAGGAGGCGTTCGCGCAGGGGCGCGAAGCGCTCTTCGCTCACGAGGTCCGGCACTTGATCGCGTTCGCGAAGGAGGGCGAGGTGGACGGCGTTCACGTAAGGATCCAGGACCGCCTGCATGAGGCCGTAATCCGAGCTCAGTTCGGGCAGGGGCGGGGTGTGACGGCGGCAGGCTTCGAGGTTACGGGTGAGGCGTGAAAGCTCGGCCGGCGGGTAAAGCTCCTCGGGCGTCGCGAGAAGGCGGAGGCGGCGAACGAACTGGCCCGGGGCGAGCTGGCCGGTGACCAGTGAAAGCGGAATGGAGCTCATCATGCCGATTACGATGGGGGCGAGCCAGGCCGCGAAGGCGGGGTTCACCCACAGGGCGAAGAAGCCCCAGCTGGCGCCGGTGAGCGTGTGGCCCGCGTGGGTGAGGATAGCCTCGCGCCATTCGGGGTCTCCCTCGGCGCCGCGTCGCTGCGTCACCCAGGCGACGCCCCGGCCGGTGAGGGTGAGGAGAATGAATTTGGAGTGAAACAGCATCAGCACCGGGGCAAGAAGGGTGAAGATGATCGTTTCACTGATGGTGCTGGCGATGACGCGCAGCCATCCGCCGAATTGTGCGACGGCGCCGGGGCGGCGCGCGAGGTCGAGCAGCGCGAGGACCTTGGGAAGGAAAAGCAGGCCGAGAGTGGCTGCGAGCAGGAGGAGCGCCTGGGAGCCGAAATCGAGCCGCAGGTAGCGGGCGAAGCTATCCACCGGGAGAGGAGACAGGCCGGTGGCGGCGTAGCGCCAGGCGATCACCGAAGAGACGATGAGAAAGGCCAGCCAAAGAGGGGAGGCGAGGTAGGCGAGGATGCCGAGCGCGAGGTGGAGGCGGTTGGCCATGTGGAGGCCGCGCGCGGTGATGAGCCAGGCGTGCTGAAGGTTGCCCTGGAGCCAGCGTCGGTCGCGTTTCGCGAAGTCGATGAGGTTGCCCGGGCACTCCTCGTAGCTGCCCTCGATGTCCACCGCGAGCCAGACGGACCAGCCGGCGCGGCGCATGAGCGCGGCCTCCACATAGTCGTGGCTCAAGATGCGGCCGCCGAAGGGCTCGATGCCGGGGAGGTCGGGAAGAGAGCAGTGCTCGATAAACGGCGCGACGCGGATAATCGCGTTGTGGCCCCAGTAGTTGGCCTCGCCTTGCTGCCAGTAGTTCAAGCCGGAAGCGAAAACCGGGCCGTAGAGCCGGCTCGCGAATTGCTGGATGCGGGCGAAGATCGTCTCGCCGTTCACGAGGCGCGGTGTGGTCTGGATGATGCCGACGCCGGGGTTGCGCTCCATCAGGCGCACGAGTTTGCAGATGGCCTCGCCGGTCATGATGCTATCGGCGTCGAGCACCACCATGTGGCGGTAGCGACGGCCCCAGCGGCGGCAGAAGTCGGCGAGGTTACCGGCCTTCTTGTTTGTGTTCACGCGGCGCTTACGATAAAAAATGCGACCGCGGGCGTTGAGTTGGCGGGTGAGCGCGACCCAGGCGGATTCCTCCTCGATCCAGCGATTCGGGTTGCTGGTGTCACTCAGGATGAAGAAGTCAAAGGCCTCGAGTTGGCCGGTCGCCTCGAGCGAACGGTAGATGACGCGCAGGCCCTCGAGCACGCGCGATGAATCCTCGTTGCACACCGGCATTACGATGGCGGTGGGGGCGGTGATCGGGAGGGCCTCATCCTCGGCGTTGAGGCTGTTTACGATCCTGCAGGTGTCGCCGGAGCCTAAGCGGGTCAACCAGCCGATCACAGCCTGGACGGCGCCGAAAGCCACTAGGGCGAACAGAATGGCGAACAGGATGAGGTGAAAAACCTTCCAGTTATCCATCCCGGTGCGCCAATGCAGGTCGGCCATGAGCAGCACAGCGGGGCCGGTCAGCAAGAGGGTCAGGGAGGAGACGAGGATGCGCCGCTGCGTGATGCGGGTGCCGTCGAGGAAGGCTGGATCGAAGCGCGGGGCGCTCATAGGGTGAAGTTAGCGGGGTTGAGAAGGAAGCGCATGGTGATCGCGTCGCGCGGCGGGTGGCTAGTGAGTGAAGCGCCAGGCGGCGGCGAGCAGGCCGATGAAGAGCAGCCAGACGACGACCGCGCGTAGAATGGGCCAGCGGCGGAAGGTGCGCCAGGCCTCGTCGGCGACATTGGCAATCGGGCCGAAATCCAGGGGGCGCGGAGTCATGCGGGTGAACTCCATCTCGGGGCCAGCCTCGATGTAGGCGGAGCGCATGGCCTCGACCAAGTCGGGCGGGGGCGGGGTGGCGGCGAGAAAGTGCTGGGGCCAGCGGGCGGGCACATCAGCCAGCACCAGTGCGATGCGGCCGCGGGTGCCGAGGCGCTCGTCGTCGGAATCAACGGCGTCGCCCAGCACGCGGGTGAACCAGGCGTTGGTGCGGCGTTCCGCCTCGCGCATCGCGAGGGCGATCGGATCCACGGTGGCGGAGGAGGATGGCGGGGCCAGAGCGACGGCGCGTGCGGCGTTGATAATCTCGACCACCAGACGGTTGAGCAGAAGCCGGCTCTCGATCTGGTGGGCGCGCAGGTAGCTCTCAACCCGCAAAAATGCCTCGTCCCAAGCGGTGTCCGCATCGGGTGCCGGAATCGCCGGCAAGGGGTGGGAAATCATGGTATCCAGGTGTAAACCCACGTCTCTGAAATCGGTTGATAGCCATCGCGCATGTGGCAGCTCAGCTCGACCGGACGGGGCGGGCCGTCGGTCTCGATTTGAAGGGCAACGCGCCAGCCGTCTATGCCGGGATGGCGGATAAGGGTTTGGTGGCGGATGCGGTAGCCGGGGCCGACCTTTATATCGGCGGCGAGGTTCGCCGGATCGCGTTTACCGATATCTGCTCCGGCGAAGTCTATCCAGAAAAGCCGGCCTTGCCCGGCGGCGGGGAGGTGGCCGGTGCGGGTGGAAAACACGCGGGCAAGGCCGGCGTCTTTGGGCTGATCGAGAGCCCAGGTCATGCGGTAGGCGAAGGAGACGGGTTGATCGGGGCCGGGCTTCTTATCAGGCACCCAATAGGCGACGATGTTGTCGCCATACTCGTTGCGGGTGGGGAGCTCGACGAGCCGCACTGCGCCCGCGCCCCAGTCGCCGATGGGCTCGATGAAGGCGGAGGGGCGTTCGTGGTAGCGGGCCTCGAAGTCCTCGTAGTGGGTGATGGTGCGGTCGCGTTGCACCAGACCGAAGCGAAGGGGATTAATGGAGCGCAGGTCGGTATTGACGATATCGGCGGGGTTTTGCAGCGGGCGCCAGAGGTGGGTGCCGTCGGCGGATTGGAGCATGAGGCCGTCCGAGTCGTGGACCTCGGGACGGGGATCGTCCGGCGGGCGGTTGGAGTTTTTGCCATACCAAAACATGCTGGTGAGGGGCGCGAAGCCGGGGAGGTCAACGGCGGCGCGGAAGTTTAGCTCGGCGCGGACCTCGATCACGGTTTCGCGGCCGGGTTTCACGACGAATTCGTAGGCGCCGGCGATTCTGGCGCTGTCGAGGAGCGCATAGAGGGTGAGGGTCTTTGCCTCCGGGCGGGGCTTGCCGATCCAGAAGTCGGTGAACACGGGGAATTCCTCGATCTTGCCCGGCACGCCGGAGTCCACCGCCAGGCCGCGCGCGGAGAGACCGTAGATCTGGTTGGCGCCGAGCGCGCGGAAGTAGGAGGCGCCGTGGAAGGCGATCAACTCGTCGTAAACATCCGGCCGGTTGACGGGGTAGTGGATGCGGAAGCCGGCGTAGCCCATGGAGGAGCGCATCCAGCCGAGGTCGCCAAGGCGGCCGTAGTTATAGAAATCCCGGATGAAGGGGACGGTCTGCATGTGGGTGGAGCTGAATTCGCGGATCTGCACCGCTTCGCGAACGGCGCTGGTGCGATGGAAGAGGTGGAGCTGGAAGGGCAGCTCTTCCTTGCGCCAGAGTGCCATGTCGGGACGAAAACGGATCTCGCGGTTGTCGTCGTAGTTCAGCGTGGCGAGCCGCTCCGGCAGTTTGCGATCCGGCTCCTGGTAGGGCGCGGCGGCTCTCTCGGCAGCGAGTTTGCGCACGTAGTCGAAGTTGACTTCGAGTTTTTCAATGGCGGCATGGCCCGATGCCGCGAGAGAGGTGAATGCGAGCACTAGTGCAACGAAGCGTGGAGGCATATTGGATTGGTCGTGGGAATTAGGAGAAGCGCCCGCAATATACCAGCCCAGATGCACGATGCGAGAGGCACGAAGCGGCGGGCGGCGCGGAGTTCATTACGTCAATGGGGTGCCGGTGGCGGTCACCAGGGCCTTGCGAGGGATCTGCCGGACCGCTTGGAAGCGCACGCGGAAAAGCTCCTCCAGCGTGGTGCGCACGTCGTCGGGTAGGCGGGCAATGAGAGTGTCGAGCGCGGGCAGGACGGCGGGGGGATTTTCTTGTTCCTCGTCGGGCCCGCGCGCGGGTTTGCTTCTCACGGGCGCGCGGCCATCGCGGCCCGCCAGCTCGGCGCGCATCTGGGCCTCCATGGCGTCGGGCGGGGGACCGGAATCGTCGTCGCTGGCCGGAGGCGCGACGGGCGAGGCAAAGGGTTCGGCGTCGGCCCAGTCGTCGGATTCGGAGGCGCTGGAGTCTGCGGGGGAGCTTGGGCGTTCACCGGCGGGCGCGCCCAAGGATTTGGATGCGACCGTGCGGATGGGCACGGGCTTGAAGGTGATGGCGGGCCAGACGACGGCGGTGGCGGCGTCGGCGGCGACACAGCAGACGACGGCCGATTCAAGCCGGCCGATCAGGGCTTTTTTTTTTCTTCGCCGGCGCCTTCGGGAGCGGCGGGAGCGGATGGCAGCTCGGCGCTGAGCGCGGCGAGTTCTCGCAAAAGCGAGTCAATGGCGCGGGCGCGGGAGGCGTCCACGGCTTTGAGGAGAGTGACCTCAAGGTTGATCTTGTCGGAGAGGCCGAGTTTCACGCTGTCCTCGCCCTGGCGCAGCACGTCCAACATGCGCGTGAGCTGCTCGGTGGTGAGGGAAACGCCGCCGAGGCGGGGGCTGCGGCCGCCCTTTGCGACGGCCTCCAGCAGGGCGTCGCGAATGAGGCCCTGCAAATCGGTGAGCAGGCGTGCGAGGTCACGGCCACCTGCGTCGCACTCGTCCACGATGCGAACGATTTCCTGGTGGTTACCGGCGGCGAGGGCGGCGGCGAGGGCTGCAAGGGTTTCGCCAGCGACCAGGCCGTAAACATCGAGCACATCGAATTCGGCAATGCTACTGCCGCAGAAAGAGATCATCTGGTCAAAGATGGATTGTGCGTCGCGCATGCCGCCGTCGGCCATGCGGGCGATACAGGCCACTGCGGTATCGGTGATCTGGATGCCCTCGGCGACGGCGATCTTTTGCAGGCGCTCAACGATGAGCGGGGCGGGGATGGGCTTCAGGTCGAAGCGTTGGCAACGGGAGATGATCGTCGGCAAGACCTTTTGCGGATCAGTGGTCGCGAAGACGAACTTCACGTGGGCGGGCGGCTCTTCGAGGGTTTTAAGCAAGGCGTTAAAGGCCTGCGGCGAGAGCATGTGCACCTCGTCGATGATGTAGATTTTGAACTTACCCTGGGCGGGCGAGTATTGGACGGTTTCGCGCAGGTCGCGGACTTGGTCCACGCCGTTGTTGGAGGCGCCATCGATCTCGATGACGTCGAGGTGGCTGCCGGCGGCGATCGAAAGGCAGGCCGGATCGGCGGGGTCGAAGTCGGCGTTGGGCCCGTCGGTGCAGTTCAGCGCTTTTGCGAAGATACGGGCGGTCGAGGTTTTGCCTGTGCCGCGCGGACCGACGAAGAGGTAGGCGTGGGCGATGCGGCCGCGGGCGATGGCGTTGCGCAGAGTGCGGACGACGTGATCCTGGCCCACGACATCGTCAAAGGTCTGGGGACGCCATTTGCGGGCGATGACTTGGTAGGCGGCGGTGGGCACGTGGGATTGAAAGCAAGCGACGGAGTTGGAAGTGCAAACCAGAAAAGCAGGTGACGTTAAATCCGCGCGGCTGATTCATCGACGGGTTGAGTTGTTAATTGGGAAATATGAACCGTGGTCCCCAGACAGCACCATTAGAGGAATGTCGAACCGAAGGATTTTTTAACCGCGAAGACGATCCGAAGTGACGCGAAGAAAGCGGTGAGAACCGGGGGCACACGGCGTTTAGGTGAGGACGGGATATAAATTGAGAACGAGA
>CAMDHP010000070.1 GCA_945898185.1 Akkermansia muciniphila
TGCCTCCGGTGCGGCGTTTGTTGTCATGGTAAAACGGATACGTATGTGCGTGTCACGGGCGACGATTGGGAGCGGCTCGGGGCGAAGGCGGTGCGGTTGGCTCACTTCATCGGCAACCGTGCGTTTATGAAAATGGCTGGCGGACATTGCGCCGCGCTGGATGTGCGGGCGGCGGCGGACGGGAGCGGGGCGACGGAGTTTTTTTGCTCGGTGTATACGCGACGGCCGCAGGTGTGTCGTGATCTTGGGCGGGGTTCGCCGGAGTGCGAGGGGGAGCTGATGCGGAAGGCGGAGGAGGTCGGGGCGGATCAGGCCAAAGCCCTTTAGAAAACAGTTAAGGGGAGATTGGCATTAATAGGAATCGAACCCTTGAATTCACGTTCAATCCTACGGTCGGAGGTCAGGAGGGTTGGGGAGCGTCGGGAAATCGTTCTCGTTCTCCTACTCGTTCTCGTTCTCAGCTGAGACCAACGTCCCGGGTAAAAGAGACTTTATTAACGCAAAGTCGCGAAGACGTAAAAGGAGCAACGACCTCGAAATGAAGCGCTTCTCTGCTTATCCTCGTGCCTCTGCGTCTTTGCGTTAAAGTCTGAAAGTCAGGGGAGAGTAATATGGAACCTCCGGGCGAACACTCAATGGGCTAAGCGATACCCGCCGCCAGAGCATTTCAAATTGAACTGTAGCTATAAACAGGGTGGCTCTTGGTTCGCGGGGGAACGCTGAGCTTGCCGGGTTTGAATGCGATTATCGGGGTTCTTCGCGCCGGGCCCAGCGGTCGCTCCCCACTACAAGTCTCGAAGCAATTTATATTTGGCATCACAAAAAAAGCCCCGGCGTGAACCGGAGCTTGGAAGATTGGCAGGGAAGACCGCCTGCGGCTCAGGCAATGCCGGCCAGCGATTGGGCTGCAGTCGTGCTGGAAACCACGTGGTCAACCAGACCGTAGTCCTTCGCCTCTTGAGCACTGAGATAGTAATCACGGTCGGAATCCTTGGCGATCTGCTCGACCGTCTTGCCGGTGTGCTCGGCGATGACTTGGTTGAGGGTTTGACGCCAACGGATGATCTCGCGCGCGGCAATCGCGATGTCAGAGGCCTGACCGCCGGCGCCGCCGCTGGGTTGGTGGATCATCACGCGACTGTGCGGAAGAGCGAAGCGTTTACCCTTCGTTCCGGCAGCGAGAAGCACCGTGGCCATACTGGCGGCTTGGCCGATGCAGTAGGTCACCACATCGCACTGGAGAAACCGGATAGTATCGTAGATCGCCATGCCACCCGTTACCACGCCACCGGGCGAGTTGATGTAGAGGTGGATGTCTTTCTTGGGATCTTCCATCTGCAGAAACAGAAACTGCGCGATGATCACGTTGGCGACCTGGTCGTCGATCGGGGTGCCGAGGAAGATGATGCGGTCTTTCAGCAGCCGCGAATAAATATCCATGGACCGCTCGCCGCGGCCGGTATTTTCGAGAACGATGGGAACGTAGTAGCTCAAGGGTGGTGGGTGTTGGCGCGGACGGTATTTAGACGGCTGCGGATGCAGCTTCGCTTACCGTAGCCTTGGAGACCACCAAATCAAGGGCCTTGTCGAAAACGATGGACTGCTGCACCGCGCGGAGGCGGTCGCGGTCGTTGGTGAGATCTTTCACCAGTTTCTCGGGGCGGGTGCCACTTTGGGAGGACTCGCGATAGAGGAAGGCGTCGATGTCGCTGGCGTCCACCTGCAGCTTTTCCTGCTCGGCGATCCGGGCGAGGATCATCTGGGTGCGCACGCGGTTCTCGGCGGCGGCGCGGGCACCGGCGATGAGCTGCGTCTTATCCTTCTCAAACTGCTCCTGAGGCACGCCGCGGCGCATGTTCTCTTCCATGAAGCGGCGGAGCACGGACTGCGTCTCCTGCTCGATCAGGCTTTCGGGCGCGGGGAATACGACCTTGGCAAGGAGGGCATCCACCACCTGGCGGCGCTTGCCGGTGCGGTTCTCGTGATCCTTGCGGGCGACGAGATTGTTGCGGACCTTGGACCGGAGGCCGGCGAGGTCATCCACCTGGTTGGCCTTGAAAAACTCTTCGTTCAACTCGGGCAGCACGCGCTCGCGAATCTCGAGGATCTCGACCGCGTAGCTGGCGGTCTTGCCGGCGAGGTCGGGAGCGCCCGCGAATTCGGCGGGGAACACGATCTCAATGGTCTTCTTCTCGCCGACGCTGACGCCGCCGAGCTGTTTGCCGAGGCCAGGGATGAGGCCGTCGTTCTCCCCCTCAACTTCTTCCCAGGTCTGGGGAACCTTGCCGTAGATTTGTTTCTCGGGGGCGATCTCGAGGATGGCCTGGCCGGCCACGGTGCCCTCGTAGGAAAGCTTAACGTAGTCGCCTTTCGCAGAGGCGCGCTCGGCTACCTTGAAGTCAGCACGTTCGCCGCGCAGCGCCTCGACGGCAGCATCCACCTCGGCATCTGCGACGGCCCCCGGGACGACGGTAACGGGAATGCCGGCGAGGTCAGGAAGCTCAAAGCTGGGCTGGATATCCACCGTGATCGTGATGGTGGCGGCCTGATCGGGAGCGATGGTGCCTTCCTCAACGCCGGTAACTTGGACGACGTTGAGTTTGCTCTCCTTGAGACCGTCACGGTAGGCCTTCCCCACGACTTTCTGCTTAAAATCCTCGGCGATGTTCTTGCCGTATTGTTTCAGCACGAGAGCGGCCGGGGCCTTGCCGGGGCGGAAGCCGGGCAGGCGGGCCTGCTTGGAAACCTCGCCGATGACGGCTTGGTATTCGATTCCAACCTCTTTGGCGTCAAAACTGACAACGAGGCTTTTGCGGGTGGGGGAGACGTCTTGGATCTGGATGTTCACGGGCTTATAAAAGTGAGGGTTTTATTGACGGAATTGGTCAAACTACGCGTCGGCGCAAAGACCGGTCAATGCCTGATTCATACGGACATTTTGCGCGCTTGCCCGAGCGGCGGCGGACTCCCTTGCTGCGAAGCTCCCGCCATGCCGAGCCTCCGCCAACTCCTCGCCACCCAGCCGATCCTTCTCGTGGTGGACACCTGCGCGACCCGCTCGGATGCCGCACTGTGGCTGCGGGATCATACCGCCCCGGCAACACTGCCCCGCCCCGCTCTTCCGCCGTCTTTCCACGCCGCCGTCGAAGGCGAAGCCGCTCACGCTCTGCCGCAAGCCGTCGCGAATGTCCTCGCTGCTGCCGGTCTCGGCATCGCCCAGCTCCATGGCGTCGCGTTTTGCGCCGGCCCGGGTTCCGTGCTCGGCATTCGCCTCGCCGCCGCAACCGTTCGCGTCTGGCGCGTGGTCAGCCCAAGCCTCCCACTTTTCAGCTACTTGAGCCTGCCGCTGCTCGCAACCCACCCCGATGCATTTAACACCACCGTCGTCGCCGACGCTCGCCGCGATTCTTGGCACGCAGTCAAAGCCGGCGCCTCCACCATCCAGCGCGTCCCGGGCATCGCCCTCGCCGCCGCCGGTCCACTGGTGACGCCCGCCAGTTTCCGCCGCTGGTCTCCCCTTTCCGCCGAAAATCCTCCGCGCGAACTCCCCTACCATCCGGCCGAGCTCATCGCCGCCGCACCCGACGCGGACCTGTTCACCGCCGCACCCGACCCGGACGCGTTCTTGCACGAGCAACCCAGCTACGTGACTTGGACGCCCCAGGTCCATCAGGCACCACTCCCCACCACGCCGGCATGAGTGTCACCGCCAACCTTCCCCTGCGTTGCTGGGCCGAGATAGACCTCGCCGCCCTCGAACGAAACCTGCGCGGCATCCGGGCCGCCCTGCCCGGCCAGATTCGCTACGTCGCGGTCGTCAAAGCCGATGCCTACGGCCACGGACTTCCCCAGATCGCCGCCCGTCTCATGCACGCCGCAGCCGATCTCTTCGCCGTGGCCAACCTCGCCGAGGCCGCGGCTCTCCGCGAGGTCGGCCCTGACTGGCCGATCTTGATTCTAAGCCCGATTCTGCCGCAAGAGGATCGCTACGTCGCCGAGCTCAATGTCGCGGTGACCGTGTCCTCCGCCGAGGAAGTTGCCCGCTTCGCCGCGGTGGCGCGCGACTCCGGACGCCCCTTGAGCGTCCACCTGAAGGTTGACACCGGAATGGGCCGCCTCGGGGTGTGGCACGAACAGGCGGAGCACGTGTATCAACTTATCAACGACACGACCGGACTTCGCCTTGCGGGCGTGTTCACCCATTTTTCCAGCCCCGACGACGACCCTGAGTTCACCGCCCTTCAGCGCCGCCGCTTCCTCCTCGCGCTCGCCCGCTGCCCAGGCCTCTACAGCGCCGGCCTGCTTATCCACGCCGACAACAGCGCCGGCATCGAAACCCTCGAAGTCGGCGGCCCCTTCAACGCCGTGCGCGTCGGCCTGCTTCAATTTGGCATCCTCCCCGGGCCCGGCACTTTGCTCGAATCCGTGCACGCCGAGCCTGTGTTCAGTTTTCGCACCCGCGTGGGGCTGGTCAAAAACCTCCCGCGCGGCACCGGCATCAGCTACGGCCGCACCCACATCCTCGCCCGGGACTCCAGAGTCGCGATCCTAGCCGCCGGTTATGGCGATGGCATCCCGCGTGCCGCCAGCAACCGCGCCCAAGTCCTGCTCCACGGCCAGAGGTGCCCCGTGCTGGGCCGCGTCACCATGGACCAGACCATCGTGGACGTTACCGACCTACCCGCCGTCGCAGCTGGAGACGAAGCGGTGCTGGTCGGCCGCCAACACGACGCCGAGATTGGCATAGCCGAGTTCAGCCGCTGGGGCGACACCATCCCTTGGGAAACCCTCTGCTCGGTCACCAAGCGAGTCCCCCGCCTCTACCGCACCCAGCTCGGTCTCTAGCCGCCCGTCACCAATCCGTCGGGCATCGAATTTAATCCTCCCCGACGCCGCCGTCTTGCTTCAACGTTACCGCATCATGACACCCCCCATGACGCCTGAAAGCGCCTGGAAAGCCCTGCCCGTCGAGTCCTGGAACACCGACAACGCCCGCCATCTGCTGCGCCGCGCCGGTTGGGCCGCCCGACCCGAACAAGTCGCCGAGGCCGTCCGCATCGGCCTGCGCGCCACGATCGAACGCCTCTTTCCAGTCACGCCCCCTGCCCTCGCCCGACCCGCCCTGCTCACCCACGTCGATAAACGCTTCACCGAGCTCCGCGCCCTGAAGCGAGCTGCGCCCACCCAACAAGAACGCCAGCCCTACGACCGCGAGGAGCGCGAGCTCTCGCGCGCCTGCGCCGACGACCTTGCCTTTCAATGGCTGCACGCCGCCGCCCAACCCGAGCGCTCCGCCTACGAGAAATGGCACCTCTTCCTGAGCGATGTTTACGTCGTCGGTTTTGAGAAAATCTACGACGCCAACCGCCTCTACCGCCACCTCGATTTGCTACGCTCCCTCGGCGCAGGCACCGCCCCAGCCCTCACCAAGGCAGTGTCACGCTCGCCCGCGATGATCGTTTACCTCGACCTCAATCGCAGCACCAAACGCGCGCCCAACGAGAACTTTGCCCGAGAACTCTTCGAGCTCTTCACCCTCGGCGAGGGCCACTACACCGAGGACGACATCAAACAGGCCGCGCGCGCTTTCACCGGCTACCGCTTCAAAGAAGAGAAGGGCAAGGACCTCGCCTTCCACCTCGCCGAACGCGAAGCCGACCGCGGCCAGAAAACCGTCTTCGGCAAAACCGATTTCTTCACCGGCGACCAAATCATCGACCTCGTCTACGCCCAGCCCGCCGCCGCCACTTTTCTGCCGCGTGAGATGGCCCGCTTTTACCTGACCGAGCAACCGCTTCCCCACGAGTTCTTCGCCCCCCTCGGCAAGGCCTGGCGTGAAACCGGTTTTTCCCTGCGCGAACTTTGCCTGCGCTTTTTCGGTAGCACCATCTTCTACCACCCCGACTTTTCCGCCAACTACATCAAAAGCCCGCTCCACTACTACCTTGGCCTCATCCAAGATCTCGGCCTCAACGTCACACCGCTCCCCCGCTCCACCCTCCAACCGCTCCGCCAGATGGGCCAGTCGCTCTACAACCCGCCTAACGTGCGCGGCTGGGTCGGCGGCAGGCTCTGGATAAACTCCTCCACTCTCGCCGCCCGCCGCCAGCTCGCCGCCACCCTCTGCCAGCCGCTCGACGAGGAGAAACTCAACGCCGACGATCGCCTAGAACTCCAAATCGCGCGCGACGCCGGCCAGGGCCGCTTCGCCGTGGACGAGGAGCGCATCCAGGCCTTCACCTCCCTCGGCGCCGCCGGCATCACCGACCGTCTTTGCGACTACTTCCTGCCGGTCAAAATCACCGCCGCCTACCGCCAGACAGTCCTCGACTACCTCCGCTCCGCCCCGCCCGGCGACTTCGAGGCCCATACTCGCCGCGCCGCCATCACCATTCTTCAAACCCCCGAGTATCAACTCTGCTGATACCGCGAACACCGCCTCATTCTCGTTCTCGTTCTCATTCTCGCGCTCACCCATTCAGAAACACCCCCTCAATCTCCGATCCCAAAAACCCAAGAACGAGTAAGAGAACGACGAACGGGAACGATTCCTAAAGCACCCGCACCCCTAGCCGCTCCATCATCCGTCATTTTATGAACCCACACCTTCTCCCTTCCACCCGCCGCGAATTCCTCCGTCGCGGCACCCAGGGCATCGGCTTGCTCGCCTTCAGTCGCTTCGCACCCCAGTTCCTCGTCCAGAGCACTCTCGCCGGCGCGCCCGCTCCCGAACGCGACCGCCGCATCCTCGTGCTCGTCCAGCTCGCCGGCGGCAACGATGGCCTCAACACCGTCATCCCTTTCTCCGACCCCGCCTACTTCGCGCTCCGCCCCACCCTCGCACTTAAAAAAGAAGCCACCCTCCCCATCAACGACTCCCTCGGCCTCAACCCGGGCTGCGCCGCCCTCCACGCCTTGCTCAACGAGGGCAAACTCGGCATCGTTCAAAACGTCGGTTACCCCAACCCCAACCGCAGCCACTTCCGCTCGACCGAGATCTGGGAGACCGGCAACGAGAGCTCCGACTCCGTCTCCACCGGCTGGGTCGGCCGCTACCTCGACAATGCCTGCGCCGGATCCCCGCCCGCCTCAGACCCCGAGGCCATCCACGTCAGCAGCGAGGTTCCCCAGACTTTTGGCGGCACCCTGCCTCACAATACCTTCGGCCTGGCCAATCGCGGCGGCGGCCGCCGAGACGACGCCAAACTCCTTCAACGCCTCGTCGCCCGCCCTGCCGATGGATCGCCCGCCCCCGCCGACTCGCCCAACAACTCCTTCCTCCGCGCCACCATGATGGACGCCCTCGTCGCCGAGCAAAAAATCCAGGGCATCCTCAACGCCTACAAGCCCGAGACGAACTACCCCGGTTCCGACTTCGCCCAGTCCCTCCGCAACGTCGCCGCACTCATCTCCGCCGGCCTGCCCACCCGCGTTTATTTCGTCTCCATCGGCGGCTTCGATACTCACGCTAACCAGCTCAACAACCACCAGAATCTCCTGCGCAACCTCTCCGAGGGCCTCGCCGCCTTCCAGCGCGACCTCACCGCCCGCAAGCTCGACGACCAGGTGCTCACCACCACGTTTTCCGAGTTCGGCCGGCGCCCCAACGAGAACGACAGCCGCGGCACCGACCACGGCACCGCCGCCCCGCTCTTCGTCATGGGCCGCTCCATTAGCGCCCCGCTCCACGGCACCGCACCCGAGCTGAAAATCGCCAAAAACGCCGACCTCACCTTCACCACCGATTTCCGCTCCGTCTACGCCACCGTCCTAGATCAGTGGCTCGGCTCCCCCGCCGATGAAATCCTCGGCGCCAAACACCCGCGCCTGAGCTTTCTCGGCTAGGCTCACAGGCTTGACTGCGGTTCTTATATGGCCATGTTAGCTACATGTTAATTGCCAACATAGCCACGGCAAAAAACGAGCTTTCCCGCCTTCTGCGCCGGGTGAAACGCGGCGAATGCGTCATAATCACCGATCGCAACCGTCCCGTCGCCCAACTCCAACCCATTTCGAGCGAGGGTGCAGGCACGGGCTCCGCTCTCCTCGACGAGCTCCATGGAGCAGGCGTCCTCACGCCACCAAGCGGCGCCGCCCTCGACTTGAAGGCATTCCTTGCCAGCCCCGTCCCGAAATTGACCGCCGCAAATGCACTGAGCGCCGCCGTGCTCGCCGAACGGGAGGAAGGAAGATGAGGTTTTGGGACACCTCCGCCTTGGTGCCCTTGCTCGCGAGCGAACCCGATTCCGCCCGTCGCACCGCGGCACTTCGCGCCGATTCCGCCATGTCGGTCTGGTGGGGCACGCTGGTCGAGTGCGAATCCGCCCTGCAGCGCCGCGTTCGCGAGGGAGCGCTCAACACGGAGGCCGCCCGCCAGGCTCGCGATCGCCTCGCCGTGCTCGCCGCCGCCTGGCATGAGGTCCCCCCGACACCCCCGCTGCGCACGCTCGCGACCCGACTTTTGCGCACTCATCCCTTGCGCGCCGCCGATGCCCTGCAACTCGCTGCCGCGCTCGCGCTGACCCAGGCGGGTATGCCCGACCTTCACTTCTACACCGCCGACATCCGCCTCGCCCAAGCCGCAGAAATCGAAGGCCTGCGCGTGGAACATTAAGCCCTCGCTCAACTCTTCCCAAAGCGCCGCATCAGCTCGCCTTGGCTGAGTTCGATATGCGTTGGCCGCCCACCCGGACTCGTATGCGGCGCACGGCACGTAAACAGCCTCGCCACCAGCTCGCGCAACTCGTCCGCCCCTGCCTGCGCCGGCAAGCGCACCGCCCGCGCCGCCGCCAGCCGCGCCAGTTGATCGCGCGCCACCTCGACGTTGCGCTCCGGCGAAGCCCCGTCACGAAACCCGTCCAATAAATCGCGCAGACACGCCTCCGCATCCATCGGCGGCAACACCGCCGGAACTCCTTCAAGCCGGAAGGTGTGTCGCCCGAACTCCGCCACCTCAAAGCCGTGCGCAGCCAGAAACCCCAGCCGGTCCCGCAGCAGCGCGCTCCCAATCGGATCCAGCTCCAGCACCACCGGCAGTAACAGACGCTGCGTCAGCACCGCGCCGGCCGAGAACTGCGCGGTCAACTCTTCAAATACGATGCGCTCCTGCGCCCCGCGCCGGTCCAGCAACACCAGCCCCGCCGGCGTCTCGAACAACGCGTAAACCCCGTGCGCCAGCCCGATAGGCCGCCACCGCGCCACCGCGTTTGTATCCACGAAGGGGCTACGATTCGGGCCCGCCGGCGGCGGCGCGCTGACCGGCATGAACGCCCGGACTGGAACCGGCGCGGGAGCGAACTTAGCCGCCGCCGGCACTATTACCGCCGCCGGGCTCACCATGCGCGCCACCGCCACCTCCGCCCGCCGCTCTTCGCCTGAGCTCGGCAACACCGGCAACAGAACCTCGCGTTCGCCACCGCTCTCCTCGCGCAACCTCGCCAGCACGCTGCGGATCACAAAAGATCGCACCGCCGCCTCGCTCCGGAAACGCACTTCGCGTTTCGAGGGATGCACGTTCACGTCCACCGCCGCCGGATCTATCTCCAAAAACACAAACGCTGCCGGATAACGCCCTTTCGGCAGCACTTCATGGTAGCTCTCAATCAGGCCGTAGCTGAGCGTGCGGCTATCCACCGGCCTGCGGTTCACATAGGTGATCGTCTCGTGCCGCGTCGCGCGTCCGCCCGTGCCAGGTCGCGCGATCAGACCGTGCAGGCGCAGCCCGCCCTCGCTCGCATCAATCACCATGAGTTGCTCCGCCAGTTGACGCCCAAAAATCTCCCCCACCCGATCCGCCAAGCCCGGGCAGGTCGGCGAACGGAACACCACCCGCCCGTCCTCGATCAGGGTGAACGCCGCCTGCGGCGAGGCCAGCGCGTGAAGCCGCACCGCCGCCACGATGTGCGCCGCCTCGGTGGCGTCGGTTTTAAGGAACTTCCGCCGCGCCGGCACCGAGTTAAAAAGCTGCGTCACTTCGATGCGCGTGCCTTGCGCCCGTCCGTGGTCGCGCACGTGAAGGATGCGCCCTCCATTCACCACGATCTCCGTGCCGCCGGTCGCGCCTGCCTCACAGGTTTGCAGGGAAAACCGGGACACACTCGCGATGGAGGGCAGCGCCTCGCCACGAAACCCGAAGGTCGCCAACCGGTCGAGGTCGCCCGCCTCGGCAATCTTGCTCGTGGCGTGTCGCTCCAGCGCGAGCAGCGCATCCTCGCGCGCCATACCGCCGCCGTTGTCCTCTATGCGCATGAGCGCGCGCCCGCCGTGGCTGAACTCGACTTCGATCCGCGTCGCCCCGGCGTCGAGCGCATTCTCAACCAGCTCCTTCACCACGGCAGCAGGCCTCTCCACCACCTCGCCCGCAGCGATCTGGTTGGCTACCCGGTCTGGAAGGATGCGGACCTTAGCCATCGGTTAAAATAAACAAATCCCACCAAACCAGAAATGGCCGCAAGAAGGCGCAGAAGGCGCAAAACCCAGACTTCCTAAAACAGAACCGTCATTCGGGTGGTTCGTTTTTTGCGCCTTCTGCGCTTTTTTGCGGCTAAACATTCTGATTAGTGCCGGTCGGCCCGGCTTCACTCCGCGAGGAGTTTGGTCCAGCGCGCGGTCTGTTTTTTGATCTGGGCCGGGCCGGGCATGCCGGTGCCGCGCCGCTTGGCCATGGCGCGCTTGAGATCGAAAACCGTCGCCCAGTCGTCGCCGTAGCCGGCGTGGCATTTCTTCACATCAGCGGTGGCGAGTTGGTTCAGCGGCTTGCCCTGCACTTCGGCAAGTTTCACCACCGCGCCGACCGCGTGGTGCGCTTCGCGGAAGGGCACTCCGCGCTCGACCAGATAGTCGGCGAGGTCGGTCGCCAGTAGGGCTGGATCGGATACGGCAGCGGCGCATTTGGCGGGGTTGATCGTGATGCCAGCCAGAGTCCCCGCGAGCACTTCGGCGGAGATGGAAACGGTATCAAAGGTGTCGAACACCGGCGGCTTGTCCTCTTGGAGGTCGCGGTTGTAGGTGAGCGGCAGGCCTTTCACCATCGTCAGCAGCGCCGAGAGATTGCCAACGAGGCGGCCGGATTTACCGCGCAAGAGTTCGCAGGAATCAGGATTCTTTTTCTGCGGCATGAGCGAGGAGCCGGTGCAAAACGCATCAGGCAGCTCGATGAATTTGAACTCCGCGCTGGACCAAAGAATGAGGTCCTCCGCGATCCGCGAGGCGTGAATGCCAAAAATCGCGCCAGCGGCGGCGAACTCCAAAAACAGATCGCGGTCGGCGACGGTATCCATCGAGTTTTGAGTCACGCGCGGACGGCCTTTCTCATCCACGAAACCGAGCTGCACCGCGGTAAATTCGCGGTCAATCCGCAGCGTGGTTCCGGCGATGGCCCCGGCGCCGAGCGGGCACCAGTTGGCATGGTTGGCGACGGAGACAAAGCGCGAGTAATCGCGATCGAGCATCTCCATCCAGGCAAAAAGATGATGGGCCAGAAACACCGGCTGCGCGCGCTGAAGATGGGTGTAGCCTGGGATGAGCACGCCGCCGTCGCGCACCGCAAGGGCGAGCAGCGCACGCTGGGCGGCGCGAATGCGGAGCTGGGCCTCGCCGCAGGCCCATTTGAACCAGAGGCGCATATCGGTCGCGACCTGGTCATTCCGCGAACGAGCGGTGTGGAGCTTGGCCGCCGCGGGCACGCGCTGGGTGAGCGCCTGCTCGATATTCATGTGCACGTCCTCGAGCTGGAGGCTCCAAGCGAATTTACCCGCGTTGACGTCTGCCAAGATGGCGTCGAGCCCGGCGTGGATGGCGTCGCGCTCCTTGGCGGTGATGAGACCGACATGGGCGAGCATGGCAGAGTGGGCCTTGCTACCCGCGATGTCGAAAGGCGCGAGCCGCTTATCGAATGAGACCGACTCGCTGAAAGTCTGCATCAATGCGGCCGGACCGCTGGAGAAACGCCCGCCCCACGTAGCTTGAGATTTTTTCGCCATAGAGCGGCTAGCACACCCGTCCCCCCGCCGCTCGGCAACGCGAAACCCCGTCCGGCAAACCTCCTCCGGTGGCAATCCCGCCGAGAACTCAGCTCTCCCAATGCAGCACGACGTCTTTCTGCACCTCGGGATGCAGGCTTCGGTGAACAGGACACCCGTGCGCCGCGCGCTCCAGCTCGCCCTCCGGCACCGCGCGGGCGGAAGCGGGCAGCCAAAACGTCGCGGCCAGTCGCGCGATGCTACGCGGTGGCGTGGCGGTCATTTCCTTGGTCACCTCGTAACGCACGGGACCGAGCTCGTGCCCATGGTTGCGTGCCATGATCGCCATGGTGGTAGCGATGCAGGTCGCGTAAGCGGTGGCGACCAAGTCGGTGGGCGAAAACGCCGCGCCACGCCCCTGATTATCGCGAGGGGCATCGGTGACGAGATCGTTGCCGGAAGGTTCGTGTTTGGCGGTGCAATGCAGCTCGCCCTCGTAAGTGCCGGTGATTTTGACCATGTTGGGATATTTCCGCCCGCCGCCGCCCCGAGGCGAGCCGGAATCGAAGCCGAGGTCATTTAACATGGTGTGCCCGGCGGGATTCGAACCCACGACCATCCGCTTAGAAGGCGGATGCTCTATCCAACTGAGCTACGGGCACAGACTGCTAAACCCTGGTGAGGAACCGCATCGTGGCCCGAAGACCCTCTGCCGCTCCACACCCACAAGCTCTATCTGCGCACCTTTGCCGAGGGCAAGACTCGCTTTGGGCCCGACCCCTTTGGATCGACC
>CAMDHP010000071.1 GCA_945898185.1 Akkermansia muciniphila
AACCTTGCCCGCCCGCCAGGTATAGTCGGCGCCAATACTCGCGAGGGTGTAATCGAAGCTTTCAAGGCGGAGGCGGTCGGAGCGGGCGTAGTCTTGGACGGTGCGGTCAATGTAGGTCACGTTGCCACGCAGGGCCAGGCCGCTCAGGGAGCCGGTTTTGAAGGCGTAGCGCAGGCCGGTGGCGGCGGAAAAGGCTGGGAGGCGGGTGAGGGGCAGTCCCTCCTCCTCGGGCAGATCGGGGGACGACACGGTGGAAGCGTCGGTCCAGACGGCGCGGGCGGTGGCGGTCCAAGCGGGAGTGGGCTTCCAGCCGACTTGTGCGGTGATGCCGCGAAACAACTCCTCGCCGCTGCTGACAAGCTGGGGCTGGGTCTGGTTAGCGTCGTCCACGGGGTCCTGGTAGAGCGGGTTGCGCCGGACGATGTGGGCGTTGGTGTAGCTGTAGCCCATGATGCCCAAGGTGAGGGTGCGTTCGAGCACTGTGGCGCGCGCGCCGAGCTCGACGCCGCTGGTGGAGGCGTTGTCCTGGATTTGCCCGGTGCGGGAATCCACGCGGGTGGATGGCTGGACGGCCGAGCTGGCGGTGGCGAAGACGAGCACCTGGCGGCCGATGCGCTGGTTTACGCCGAGGTGGGCGGAGGTGTTGGCGACGCTCTTTTCGGTGTGCGGGAAGGTGGCGGTGACGCGGTGATCGTTGACCTCGATGTGGCTGAAATCGCGACGTAGGCCGGTGCTGAAAACAGTGCGACCGTGGTTTACGGCGGTGCGCAGGCTGGCGACGGCGGCGGCATGGAAGAAGCGGTTTTCGCGGTCGGTAATGAGGCGTTTGTAGACGGCGGGAGAGTAATCGGGGCGGTAGTAATCAGGCGCATTCGGGTCGAAAGTGCGGACGGTCTCGGGCAGCAAGGCGAGGCGGTCGGCGGGCAGGAGCCCGCGATTTTCGTCCGAGTCGCCGGCGAGGGTGCTCTCGACGCTGACTTGAACTTTGTGGTCGGCGCCGAGGGCGTAGAACCGCTGGGTCAGATCGGTCTGATGAGTGACGCCGCGAAACCCCTCCTCACGATGGGTGGGCTCGCGCACGCCGGAGAATACGCCGGTGCTGACGATGTATTGCCCGGTGGTGAAGCGATCCTGTTCGGAGCGACGGCCTAAGAGTTGGGTTGAGGAACTGAGCGAGAGATCGGGCCGGAGCTGGCTCTCGAGTTGAAAGCCGAGTGAGGCGGCTTGGCGCGCAACCGAGGCGCGTGGTCCGTAGGTGTGAAACTCGGCAAGGGGAAGGTAAGGGCCGACGATAGGACTGGTTGGAGTGAGCCGGTAGTCGGGGATGCCGGGCGCGGGGTTGCCTTGCAGATCGAAGACATCGAAGGACCAGAGCGTGCTGGTGGCCTTGGAATGGCGAAAGGCGAGTGCGACCCGCGCGGTGCTTTGGGTGCTCTCGGCGAAGCGCTGCGGACCATCGCTTCCGGAGACACCGGCGGATGCGAGGAACCAGGATTTTTTCGGTTTGATAACCCCGGTGGTGCGGCCACTGGCGCTCCGGAAGCCGTTTGAAGAAGTAGAGGCCTCGAGCTGGCGGGTGGTTCTGCCGGCGGGGCGGGCGGTGCGGACATTGCGAATACCGCCGGGAGCGGCCCGGCCGATGACGGGAACGAGTGAGCCAATGACGAGTTCGGAGCCATCGGGGTTGAGCACCTCGGGAATGCCGGACTGGGAAAAGCCATTGCGGCGGAGCGGGGCGGGGAAGCCGCGCAGGTTGAGGTTTTCGGAACCAGCGGCGATTTCGGCGGCGTTACTTCGGGCGGCGGCGAGTGATTCGAGTTCGTTTTCCAGCTCGGCGAGCGGCATCTCGGAGAAGGCGGCGTCGGAGAGCAGCTCGTTGGCGAAAGGCGGCTCGTTTAGCTCGGCACGGTGGCCATCGAGGCCGGTGGGATCGTAGTCGGCGGCGGCTGTATCCTCACCCTCGACCGAAAACGGATCCAGCACGAGCGGTGAGCTGTCGAAGGCGTCTGATGGCGACATCTGGGCGCGAAGCAGGACGAGCGGCCAGAGAGTTAAAACACCGATGAGCGCGAAGGGTGCGAGGTGCAGCCAAAAACGATGGGGCGATAAAATGAAAACAAGCAGTCGCATGAAGGGCGGCGCAAACGCAGCGGCGGGTGGGGTGAGGCAGGCTTCGTCTAGGAGAAGGGGAGGGCGGACTGGGGAAGTTGCCGGAGATGCGCCTATTGAAAAAGTTGGGTGCGCATTTTTTGTTGGGAACGATAGACGGCGAGGGCGGCGCGAAAGGTGGTGGTGTCAGCATCCCGAGGAGCCTTGGCGAGATGAGCCTCGGCCTTCGTCAGGTCGGCGTCGAGGGAACTCCAGTTGTTGCTCTCGCTGGCCTGTATTTGATCGGTGAGCATCGCTGAAAGATGCACTTGGAAGTCATCTGCCCAAGAGGTGGCGGCTGGGCTCTTGGGCGGGGCATTTTCAACGAGTAGCAGATAGGCGCCGCCGAAGAGCACGCAGGCAAAAATGATGGAGAGGAAAAGTTTCATCAAAAAAGAGTGATCGCCGTCGACACTGGGAGACGGTGCAAGGATGGCGAATGCATATGCGCGATCGTGTAGCAACGGCTCCGGGACGGTGTTTCTAGTCCAAAAACCGCAGTTAAAATTAACCACGAACCTCGCCGAGCGGGATGAATTAACACGAATAGGGACACATGCAGAAGGATTTCTAGATTGAACCCACTCACGCGCCGAGTGGTTGCCGGTCCCGGTCTTAATTTCTGCGATTCGTGATCCTCCGTTTTAGCCGAGGTCGGGTCAGCGGCATCTTGGTTTAACCGCAAAGCCTCGCGACGATGCGCGAAGTTAAACCTCAATGCCACGGCCCGCTTACTCCTGCCGATCTTCGCGTTACTTTGGATCGTCTTCGCGGTAAAAAAACCGTTTAGCGGGAATCAGTTTCTTCACTGCTTTCAGCATCAAAACGGCATTGGGATTCGCGGTTTGCGCGGATGAACGCGCGGGGCCATCCCAGCGCTTGGTCGCGTGCGGCTCTCCGACAAAGCTGGCGAACTCGTGCGGGAGCCCTCTCGCTTGAGCTGATGAGGGGCCCGCAAATAGCCTGTTTCGCCTCGCTTGGCCGCCTTAGTCATTGAGGAGGGCTGTAAATGGCCCTTGACTCAGGCGGGGCACTTTGAGGTTCTGTCCGTTTTCTCAAACCAACACCACCACTCCCATGGCCAATACCAAGTCCGCCATCAAAGCCGCCCGCAAGACCATCCGCCTTACCGCGCGTAACAAGGCGACCAAGACCCGTCTCAAGACCCTGAACAAGAAACTCGCCGCTGCCGTGGCTGGTTCCGATAAGGCCGCCGCCAAGGCCGCCGCCAGTGCTTACGTTGCCGCGATGGACAAGGCCACCAAGTCCGGTGTCGTCCACAAAAACGCCGCCGCCCGCGCCAAGTCGCACACTGCGAAAATCGTGTTCGCCAAGTAAGCCTGCTTTCGTCCGAACCTATTTCGGTCGCGCTTGCGAACCCGCCTCCGCCCTTGCGGCGAGGCGGGTTTCTTATTTTTTAGCAGGTCGTGCGCATTGCGTGATTGTGCCGGAGCAGGCTTTGGGTTGAAAACCCGCTCGTGCCCGCGCCCGACGTTAAGCTTTTCCTCAGTCCAGGTGCGGCCGAGACATGGGCGCAGGTCGTGCGCCCCTGGCTTCAGGCCGGACACGGCCGGCTGGCGCGCCGTTTCGTGATCGTGCCAACCCGCGGCCAAGGCCTCGCTTGGAAACAATGCTGCGTGCGTGAAGGCATTGCGCTGCTCGGGGTCGAGTTCATCACGCCCGGTCTGGCGCGCCGTAAATGGCGGCATTTGTTGAGCACAGCGCGTCCGGTTTTGGGCAAGGAATTCCTCCTGCTCGGACTGCGCGGAATAATTGCCGACCGGCTTGAAAACCTCGCGCCCGACGATCCGACCCACGGCTACTGGCAAAGCCTGCGCTGCGATCCGGAGCGGGCGCTGGAGGCCTTCGATGACCTGCAGAAAGCGGGCTTTGGGGCGGACGCGTTTCCGCATGCGGTGCCGGCCCGGGCTTTTTCGGAGCTGCGCGCGTGGGTGGACGGACTCGGTGCGGCGCTTGGCCATGAGGAGGCGCAACAGGCTACGCTGCGCCCCCTGGCGGCCGGCGACGCAACGCTCGACGCGGAGCTGTTGGTGCTCGGCATGGGGGCGGAGGCCTGGGGCGAGTTTTTTAACGTGGCCGCGCTGGTGCGCCGCACCCGTGGCGTCACGGTGGTGGTGCCGATGCCGACGATGAGCAGCGGGGGCGGACTTGACGAAGAATGGGCCAAGGTTTGGGAGACATTTCTTGGAGTATCCGCCGAAGCATTGGAAGTTAGCGACCTGCCGAACGCCGGCGCGGCGCTGGCCGAATGCTGGCTTGGAACCGGCGTCGGGGCGGCGGCGCTTTTGCCCCCGCCGGTGGAGCTCCTGATTGGCGAAAATCGCGAGGCGGAGCTGCAGGCGGTGGTCGGTCAAGTGGAGACCTGGTTGGACGAAAGCATGGGGAGCGCGGCCGGTGTTGCGATCGGCGTGGTGCTGCCGGGGGCGGGGGCGGGACATCGCCGCCTGGTTGAGTTGCTGCGCGGGCGCGAGATCCCCTTCAACGATCTGGTCGGACGAGTGGCAGCGCCCCCGCCCGAGGTGCAGTTGCAACGCGCCGTGGTGGAGTTTTGGGCGGCGGGCGCGCGCCTCGACGACCTGTTCGATCTCTGGCCGCGTTTGCGTGCCCTCGAGTGCGTGCGGCTGACGGCGCCCTACGGAAAATTTCGCGCCGTGATCGAAGGAGCGTTTGAAGAAGCCTGCGACCATTCGCTCGCCGCCGCGCTCCCCCTGTTTACGCGTATGGCCGGGGATAAGAATGATGCGGCGGCGAAGGACCTCCTGACGCTCGCGGGAAGGCTTCTGCCGGAGTGGCCGGAGCGGCTGAGCCTCGCTGATGCGCTGGGGCGCTTCCGTGAATTGTGCGCCGCTTGGAAGCTGCCGATGCCGGAGACCCTGACGGCGCCGGCGGGCTTTGCCGCCCAAGTGCAGCGCGAATGGCCGCGCGCGTTGCTGGCGGATTTCATAATGGGCTTCCTGCCTGAAACGGCGCCGGCGGAAGAACCGGTGGCGGCGCACGGCGGCTTCGCGCCCGTGACGCTGACCACGCGCCGTCGGGCGGAGGGTGCGCCCTGGACTCACCTGGTGGCAGTGCATGCCAACGCCGGCGAGTGGCCGCAACGTCGCGACGCCAACCCCTGGTTAAACGATGCCGAGCGCGCGGCCTTGAGTGCGACGGGACGTTTCTCAATCGGACTCTTCACCAGCGAACAGGCCGCGGGGCTTGAGAAGGCCGGCATGGCGGCGCTTTTTGCCGATGCCCGCGATGCAGTCGCGCTCTCCGCCGCCGCGTCTGACGAACTCGATGCCGAGACCAGGCTCTCGCCCAACAGCCTTTTGGAACGAGTGCTCTGGGCGCGCGGCGAGCGGCGTCCCGCCGAAGCGATGGCCTGGATGGCGCTGACCGCTCCGGCGCGGGTGGTGACGGATGAGGCGCACGTTGCGGAAATCGCGCGGTGGCTCGGAATCACGCAGAGCCGGGGTGATGAGAAGCAACCCTTCGACGAGTTTTCACTCTGCCTTAATGCCGCGCCGGCCCCGTCGCGAACGGTGCTGCCGGAGCGAGTCTCGCCGCGCACGGTGGAGGCGAGTTTTTCGGATCCGGCGGTGTGGTGGTTCAAGGGTTTGCTGGGCCTGCAGGCGCAATGCCACGATCCCCTGCAACGGGTGCTGGCCCGCCGGCGTGGCACGCTGGCGCACCGCTTGCTGGCCGGAGCGGTGCGGCCCGACGGATGCGCTGAGGGAGAGTGGGGGCCGCTGCCCGGCCAGGCGCAGGCGGAGGACAGGCTCGCGGCGCTGTTGGCGGCGGAGCGCGCGGCGCGGCCGGATAATTTGTATTGGAGATCTGAATACATTCGACTCGCCGGCCTCTGCCGCGATTTGCTGGGAGAGCTCTACCAATCTGGCGCGGGAGATTTCGTGGCGGTGGAGTGGTGGTTGCCTTCCTCAGCCTCGCTCAACCTGGACGGCATCCCACTGCCGTTGCGCGGCCGGCTGGACGTCGTGCGCAGCGACCGCAGGGGATGGGAAGGCGCGCAGCTTCATCTTTACGACTACAAGACCGGCAAGAGTGACGACGCCCTCAGTGCGGCGCGCATGATGGCGAAAGGGGAGTCTCTGCAACTGGGTGTGTATCTCGCCGGCGTGCGCTCGCTGGGCGTGGCGGGGGCCCAAATCTGGAAACTCCAGCCGAAGAAAACCTCCAGCATCAGCGAAGCCGAGCTCGACGAAGCGATGGGCGGGCTGGCGCGGCTGGCCCGGGCGCTGCGGACGGGGAAATTTGGTGCGTTGACGGCGGATATCACCGGGCGCGGCGCGGACCCCTGGACCTGGCCGCTGGCCACCGTGCCGGTGCCGGCGCGGAAACTTCGGGCGAAATACGCGGCGACATTTCCCGAAGAAGCCGGGGAGATTTTGAACGATCCTGATGAAGGCGAAACGGAGGCTGGCGATGTCTAGCTTGCAACCCGTGGATCAAGCGGCGCGCGACCGGTTTTGCCGCGAATGGAGGCGGAGTTTCGCGGTGTCTGCAAACGCCGGATCGGGGAAGACCACGGCGATATCCGAGCGACTCGCGGTCATGGCCACCGACCCTGAAGGAGCCGGGCTACTGCGACGCACCGCAGTCGTGACCTACGCCGTAAAAGCCGCGTCCGAAATCGCGGATCGGGCGAGGGAACGGCTATTGCAAAAACTGGCGGCGGGCGACGTTCCTCCCGGCGGCGGACTGGCTGCGCTGGATCAACTCGAGCGGGTGTTTTTCGGCACGCTGCATAGCTTTTGTTTAAAACTGGCGCGCGAACACGGCCTGGAGACCGGCCTGGATCCCGCACCGAAAGTGCTCGGCACGGAAGCGGAAAAGGCTGCGTTCTGGGAGGACTTTCTGGCGGAGGATCCGATGTGCTTCACCGTGCTCGACGAGGCGCGAAGGTCGGCGGTTTTTCGTTACGTGGAAATGGACGCCGTGCTGGAGCGGGCGCAGGAACTCACGACGAGCGTCGCGAAAGCCCTAGTGCGTTGCGCGCCGTCAGGCCTGCCCCCGGCGCCGGCCTGGGGCGAATGGGAGGCACTGCTGGCGCTCTCCGCCAAGGGCTCGGGCAAGAAGAATCTTCTATCCAGTCAGGAAAAAGCGCGGGCTTGGCGCGAGCGCTACGAGGCGGCGTCCGATGATGGATTTCTGGGGATTTTCGAAGCCGACGGAAAGGCGGTCGAGCTGGTGAACGCCACGCGGCGCTGGATGGCGCCCCTGCTGGCCTGGGTTGCACCGGCGGCGGGAGCGATCGCGGGCGAATTGGCTTTGCGGTTTCAGGAATACCGGCGCTTGCGCGGCGTTCAGACCTACGATGATCAAGTGGCGGCAACCCGGGCTTTGCTGGAGCGTCCCGAGACCCTCGAGATCGTGCGGCGGGAAGGCTGGCGCGTGATCCTCGATGAAGCGCAGGACACGGACGAAGCGCAGTTTTCCGTATTGATCGAGATCACGCGGCCACCTGGTGCGGAACCAGGCGGCTGGCCGGGTGCAGGTGCGCCGCCGCGACCGGGGCATTTCTGCATGGTGGGAGACGGGCAGCAGGCGATCTATAGCTCGCGTGCCTTGGTGCGGACCTTTCAGCGCTTTCTCGGAGCGTTCACGGGTGGGGAGGCGGGTGAGTCGCTCAACTTCGAGGTGACCTTCAGGGCGCCTCACGCGGTGGTGGAGTTATTGAACTCGACGCTACCGGCGTCCTTCAGTCCGGAGCGGGAGCACAATCGCGGACTTCCGGTGGCGCAAGGAGCGGCTGAACCTTGTTTGCAAGTGCCGTATCAGGCGTTGCGGGCCGGGCCGAAGAATCTGGCGGGCGACGTGCGCCGTATCGCACTAAGCGGGATGACGGCCAAGAAACCCGGTAAAGAAGATACGGAGATGTTTCAGGAAGAGATGCGGCAGGTGGCGGTCTGGTTGCGCGTGGGCGGACCGGCGGCGGCGGGAGTGGGGGAATGGGGTGAATTGTGCGTGCTGGTGCCGCGCAACGGCTGGATGGACGCGGCGGTGAATGCCCTGCAAGCCGCGGGACTGAAAGTGGCCTGCCAAATCAAACGCCTGCGAGCCGGGGCGCAACCGGCCTACGCGTGGCTGACTGGATTGCTGACGGTGTGTTGTTTCCCGGACGACGACTACGAGTGGTTCGGCGTGTTACGCAGTGTTTTTGGAGTGAGCGATAGCGTCCTTCTGGAGGAAAAGCGCCGGCTCGGGCGCTTTGATTGGGAAACGCCGGAGCGTCATGCGGAGCCCGTGCGTGCGGCACTCGCGGCGCTGCGGACGAGCCTGCTCTCGGTGGATGACGAGAACGTGCTGCTCGATGCCTGGAGTGCGCGATTGATCGCTGCGTGCGGCTTGGAAAACAGGGCTCGCGCGCTGGACGCGGATGGCGGCGTGATGCGCGAGCTGGCCCGATTGGAGGCGGAAGCGCGCAAACTGGCCGGCGAAGGGATTTCCCCGCGCGGCTGGTGGGCGCATCTCATCCGCGGGCGGCAGGCGGACGGCAAGTCCGGCCGGCCCGAGACGGATGCGATCAACCTCATGACCTGCCACTCGGCCAAAGGTCTGGAGTGGCCGGCCGTGCTGGTGCCGGGACTTTGGCGAAAGATAAGCTTTGATAGCGAAAAAGGGCTGCAGGTTTTGAACGATGCGAACGGCGAGCCCCAAGTGTATCTTAAGGCTGGATACGTTCCGGAGGAGACGAAACAGTCGCGGGAGCGGGAGCGCCGCCGCGAACTGGTGCGCCTGCTTTATGTTACGCTGACGCGCGCTCGCCAGACCCTGCTGCTGCCTTGGGCCGAAACCATGGTGCCGGCGCCGGGGCAAAGTCTCGGTGCGCTCTGGGGATACGATTTAAACACCCTGCCGGTCGGTGAACCGCGCGCGGAGGAGGCGGCCGTTAAAGAGGACAAGACCGCGGCGGGGAACGCTTCGAAACCGGCGGGCCGAATCCCGGTGGCGAAGGAGCGGGCGGGCGGCGGACAATGGGGGAGTTATCGGCGGGTGTTGCCGCATCAACTCGCGCATGCGGTGGACGTGCCGCGTTGGATGAGTTGTGAAGAAGTCCTTGGGGCGGAAACTGCCGTCGGAGCGGCGACTGATCCGATCGCCTACGGATTATGGTGGCACGAGGCGATGGAGTTTATCCCGTGGACGGCCGCTCCCGGCGTTCTTGAGGCCTATGGCATTTCCCGCTTGCGGGAGGCGGCGATCATCGGAGCGGAAGCGAGGGGGAGGACGGAGTGGGGGCGACTGCTTTCGAGCCATGACTGGGCTGAGCTTTCGAAAAGCCGCTGGCAACGCCGTGCTGAACTCGCGGTGCTGGCACCGCTCGGCCCGGTGGGCGAGTGGATTGATGGCGTGATGGATCTCGTGCTTTACGACCCCGACTTGAAAGAGGTGTGGGTCGTGGATTGGAAAACCAATCGTCTTGCGGCAGAGGAATCGCAATCGGCGCTGTTATCCAGGTTGGTGGCGGAATATGCGCCCCAATTACGGGCATACGGGACTAGTTTGCGGCAGGTTTTCCCTGGTTGCCGGGTCAGGGCGTTCGTCTTCAGCACCGCACTCGCCGCGATGGCCGAAGTATCTCTCGCGGGTCCGGCCCGATCATTCATTCCGTAAGATTCGGGATTTTTTAAGATTACGCTTTACAGGAGCCGCTTGGAAGTGTTTCTCAGAACCTTTTCCTTTCATCCCTTCAATCATTTATCGCCATGGGTAACCTCAAGAAAAAGCGCCGTCTCCAGATGAACAAGCACAAGCGCAAAAAGCGCTTGAAGTCTAACCGCCATAAAAAGCGCACCTGGCAGAAGTAAGTGGTCCGCTAAATCTAGTTCTCTGAGCGAAAATTTATCGCCGTAGTCTTTCGGACTACGGCGTTTTTTTTTTGCACTTAATTCAGGGCTTCCTGCTAGGAAGCCGGAAAGCCGCGGCTCCCCTAGGAAGGGAGATTGCGGATGCTTTCGGTGGGTAGGCATAATCCGGAATCCCTATTGGATGCTTGAGCAGCGTCGGGCTTCTGCGGTCTCCCGGGCGCCGTGTTGAGCGTTTCTCACAGTGCTCCGCTCTAAAAGGCCCTCAGCGAGACGCCGAAGGCAGCCTGCAAGACGCAGGCGCTCCAATTAAAAACGGACGTTCCTATTAAGCAGCACATTATGCGCTTTTAAATGCCGAGTTTCCCACTGAAAGCGTCGCGGCGCCGTCCTCCTGTTCTCCGATCCGTGCCCCATCCGCGATGTCCGTGGTCAACGTCGGTTTGTTTGGGGCTGGAGGCATCATCCAGTGGGCTGGGGGACGAAGGCGAGCTTGTCGGTGACGATGGACTTGGCGTTGAGCTCGGTGAGAATGGCGGAGTATTTATCCGACGGGAGACTACGATCGCGGGCGAGGACCCAGAGCAGGCCGGCGTCGCCGGTGCCGACGACGGCCCAGCGATAGTCGGGGTCGAGGGCGAAGATTTTGTAGGTGACGGAGAGCGGCCAGACGAACTGAACCTTCCAGGTGGCGTTGGTGGTGGTGTTGGTCACCCAGGCGACGCCGTGCCAGGTTTTTTCGGGGGCGGTGACGGAGCCTTTGCGAAAAGTGAAGTTGTTGACCAGTTTGCCGTCGGGGCGGCGGGCATAGGTGTCGTAGGAGGCGACTTTACCCTTTTCGAGAAAGTAGGGGACGTGGCTGATCACATACCAGCGGCCAAGGTAGCGATCCAAGTCCACATGGGCGACGGTGGGTGGCAGGGTTTTAGGCATGGAAGTGCAGCCGGTGAAGAGGCAGAGTGCGATGAGGGCGACAAGAACGGTCGCGGGGCGAAGCATGGCCAGAGGGGACGCGCGCCGGGCAGTTACGCAAGCGAGACGCTTAGGCGAGGGCCGCGATACGTGGAGCGGGCGCGCCTTTTCGGGGCGGCGGGAGGACGGCGCCGGTGGTCTGGCCGAGGAGGGCGCGGCCGATCGGGGAAATGGGCGTGACGACCGTGATCTCGGTGTCGTCGTGGGTGAGCGCGAGGCCGCCATTGCTCGGGCCGAGCAGCAGGAGGTCGGTGCGCGGGCCGGCGACGAGCGTGACCAGGCTGCCGAGTTGCACGCAGTAGTGGCCTTCGGAAGGAAAGGCGAAGGAGCGCCACGCTGAGATGCCCGCGGCGAGCTCGGCGGCGAGCTTGGCCTGGCCCTCGGCGAGGTAGGCGGCCTCCTGGGCGTGGGTGTCGTATTTGTTTTCGGCGCGACTCTCCTCGCTGATGGACTCCTCGCGGGAGTCGAGGGCGGCGTGAGTCTGGCGGGCGAGTTCGTCCTCAAGTTTGGCGAGGACGGCGGCGCGGAGGGATTCTTTGTTCATGAGCGGTCGGAACAAAGAGGCACGGTCGACGCTCAGGGCTTTGCGAGGGATTTTTTCAGCTTATCAATCTTGGGCTTGATGACCACGCGGCAGTAACCGGCGGAGGGGTTGTTGCGGTAATAGTCCTGGTGATAGGCCTCGGCGGGAAAGTAGGCGGGAAGCTGGGAAATCTCGGTCACGATCTTGCCGCCCCAGGCGGGGTTGGCGCGGTCGCGGGAGGCGAGGATGAAGGCGTGTTCGGCCTCGTTGGCGTAGTAGATGACGGAGCGGTATTGGGTGCCCTCGTCGTTTCCCTGACGGTTGAGGGTGGTGGGGTCGTGGATGTCCCAGAAGAAATCGAGGAGTTGGGTGCGGGTAATCTTGGCGGGATCGAAGGTAAGTTTAACCACTTCGGCGTGGCCGGAGACGCCAGTGCATACCTGTTCGTAGGTGGGGTAGGGACGGGCTCCGCCGGCGTAGCCGTTCTCGGCGACGAGCACGCCGGGGACGAGTTCATAGGCGGCCTCGACGCACCAGAAGCAACCGCCGCCAAGGACGAGTGTTTCGGCGTTGGCGGGGATGGCGACAGAGGCGGCGGCGGGAGCGGGGACGTCGGAGGAGGAATCAGCGCAGGCGGTCATGGCGAGGGTGCAGAGGGTTAACAACGGGAACAGACGGTGGAAAAGATGCATGGTCTTGGGAGTGGCAAGGTGCGCGGTTTATTCCCGGAGGCAAATGGGGCGCGGTCCGGATCGCAGGCTCACCGCGTGAGCTTCCGGTATTTGATGCGGTGGGGGCGGTCGGCCTCCTTGCCTTTGCGTTTACGGAAGTC
>CAMDHP010000072.1 GCA_945898185.1 Akkermansia muciniphila
TTGGTTTTTTTTGCCTGGGCGAGGGCGAGCTTGATGGATTTCTCGAGGCCGAGGACGTAGTCGGCGGGGTTTTGACGGGCGAGGTGGTGATCCTTGGGGTCGAGCAGCACGCCTTGGTGACCGCTGGGATAGTTGACAACGCCGGTGCCGAGTTCGGCCCCGTCTTTGCAACGAACGACGAGTGCGCGGACTGAGTTGGTGCCGTAATCAATGCCGATAGTGAACATGGTTTGGTGGGGGGCTAAAGGGTGGGGAATACCTTAAAGTTGAACGTTAGATGAACCTTGGGACTGGTAAACAGCCGTGTCACTTGACAGTAATGTGCTATGGCGAGGGTCACGATGTCTTCCATTGCAGGGCGGGCGGGGGTTTCCAAGAACACCGTGTCGTTGGCGCTGCGTCACGATCCGCAAATCCCGGCGCCGACGCGCGCCCGGATAGAGGAAATAGCGGGCGAGTTGGGCTACGTTAAAAATCCAGTGGTTGCGCAACTTATGGTTGAGCTGCGGAAGGCGCGGCCGGCGGGGCACCGGCGGACATTCGCGCTGCTGAACGCGAACCTGGATCCGAATGCGTTCACGCGCCATCCCACCATCCCTGCTTACGTCGAAGGTTGCCGGCGACGCGCGGATTTAAACGGCTACGGTTTGGATGAATTTTGGCTGCACGACCCGGAACTTTACGGCGAGCGTTTGAACCGGGTGCTCAAGGCGCGCGGGATTCGGGGGGTGATTGTTGTCGGGTTGATGAAGGAAAATCGTTTGCCGTCGCGTTTCGCGGTAACGTGGCAACGCCATGCGGTGGTCGTGACCGGCGTGCGCACGCGCGAGCCAACTTTGACTTTTTCCTGCGTGGATCACCACGCGCTGGTGTTGGAAGCGTTGGAGCGGGCGAGGAGGTTGGGCTACCGGCGGCCGGCCTTGGTCTTGGAGCGCGGAATAGATCGTTTGGTGGACGGGCGGTTTAGCTCCGGCTTCTGGGTGGGGCAGCAGACGCTGGCGGCGGAGGATCGGGTGTCGGGATTTTACGAAGTAGAGGCGGCGAGAGCGGAGCCGGCGCGATTTGAGAACTGGCTCCGCGAGACGAAGCCGGATGTCATTTTCACGCTGCACACGGTCGTGCGCGAATGGCTCGATGCGCTCGGGCTGAAAGCGCCGAGGGATATCGGGCTTGTCCAGCTTGAGCTCCGGCGGGGCTGCGAAGACTGGGCGGGCATGGAGCAGCACAATGACCTCACCGGCGAGGCGGCGGTGGACATGTTGATCACGCTTCTGCACAACGAGGAGTTTGGCGTGCCCGCAGCTCCGCGCGCCACCCTGATCGGGACTTCGTGGCGCGAGGGGAAGACGGTCCGCCGCGTCGGCTGAGGCAGCGCATGGAGCGACGCTGTTTTTGCGCGAAGGGGGGATTGAGGCGGCGAACTCCTTGAACTCACGTTGAAGCCTACGGTTCGGAAAGAGTGGCATGGGCGTCCCGCCCATGGGATCGGGTAGCATGGGCATCTTGCCCATGGGGATCGGATTTAGAAATCACGGGTCCTGCTTGCGGGATGATAGGTCGGGGTCGGAATCGGACGAAACGACTCCGTCGTTCCGCTACGAATGAAGAGAAGGAGAATAAAGGGGGAGGGCGGAACACGGGCAAGATGCCCGGTGCCACGTCCGAGCAGCGCGAACGGGAAACAAAGAGCTCTGTTGTGCGACACAAGGAAGGCGTTGAACTCTGCGCGGGCTAGGGTTTGCTCAACGGCTAGTGAGCACGCCTTCGCATCCATCTCCGCACGATCAAGACATCGAACTCGACGCCGATGGCACGCCGATCAACCCGGTGGAGAGGTCGATGGGATTTCTCGATCACTTGGAAGTGCTGCGTTGGACCTTGGTGAAATGTGTAATCGCCTTTGCCCTCATGGCGGGGCTGGTGGCAAGGTTCTTGGGTGAGTTTAACGACGTTCTGCTCTGGCCGCTGCACCATGTGCAGGCGGAGAACCCCAAGCTGGTGCTCGATCTGGGCACCACGAGCATCATGGAGGGTTTCGATGTCACCATCCAGTTGTGTGCGTTCGGTGGGCTCGTGATGGCGGCGCCGTTTATCCTGATTTTCATCGGGCAGTTTGTCTCCCCGGCGCTGAGTGCGAAAGAAGCCCGGATGGCGTTGCCGGTAGGACTGGGTGCGCTGGTGCTGCTTTTACTCGGCGGGGCCTTTGGTTTTTTCCTGCTCGTGCCGAGCACGATCCGGGTCTCCTTGGAGTTGAATGAATTGCTGGGCTTCAGTCTGCGCTGGACGCCCAACAGCTACTATACGCTGCTGGTGTGGCTGGTGCTCGGGGTGGGCATCGCGTTCGAGTTTCCGCTTCTTATCGTGCTGGCGATCCACCTTGGTTTTTTGCGGGTGGAGACGCTACGCAACTATCGCCGCCATGCGATCGTGGCAATTTTCCTGATCGCGGCGATCGTGACGCCGACGCCCGATCCGATCACGCAGTCCATGTTCGCGGCGCCGCTGTATTTGCTCTATGAGCTGGCGATTTTCGCCGGTGCGTGGGTGCAGAAGCGCCGTGATGCGAGCCTGGCTTAAGCCCGAAATCCGAAATGGGAATCGGCTATCTGCCGCAACCTGCTGGGCAGCTGATTGTTCGCTTACCCAAAGCGATGCACTTCTAGTGCACCGCTGGGTTCGCTCACGATGGTCTACTCCAGCATCTTACGACATCTCACCGGTTCCGATTCCGGATTTCGGCTTAAGGCGGGTCGGCTGATCGGACACAAAAAACCCGCGTCGCGGGGGCGACGGGGCTTGGGAATCGCCTCGGGGCGAATCTCGAACAAGCAGGCTCCGCGGAGAGCGGTGCGAGTGAGGCGCGTTTACTTGAGCGCGTCGGCGATGCGGGCGAGGGCGGTCTCGACGTTTGCGCGCGAGTTGAAAGCGCTCACGCGAATGTGCCCCTCGCCGCATTTGCCGAAGCCGGCGCCGGGGGTGCAGACGACTTGGGCCTCGTTTAGGAGCTTGTCGAAGAATGCCCACGAATCGGTGCCGGTGTTGACCCAAATGTAGGGTGCGTTGTCGCCGCCGACGCAGGAGAGGCCGAGCTTCGTCACTGCGGCGCGGATGAGGGCGGCGTTGCCGAGATAGAAGTCGGTCATGGCCTTGACCTGCGCCTTGCCAGCTTCGGTGTAAATGGCGGCGGCGGCTTTTTGAACGGGGTAGGAGACGCCGTTAAACTTAGTGGTGTGGCGGCGGTTCCAGAGCGCGTGGACGGAGTGGGCGGCACCTGCGCTGTCGTAGGCCATGAGCGCCTTTGGCACGACGGTGTAGGCGCAGCGGGTGCCGGTGAAGCCGGCGGTCTTGGAGAAGCTGCGGAACTCGATGGCTACCTCGCGTGCGCCGGGAATTTCGTAGATGGAGTGGGGAATGGCGGGATCGCGGATGTAGGCCTCGTAGGCGCTGTCGAAGAGGATGATGGCCTTGTTGGCCTTGGCGTAGGCGACCCAGGCGACGAGCTGCTCGCGAGTGGCGACGGCCCCGGTGGGGTTATTGGGGAAGCAGAGGTAGATCAGGTCGGTGGCAACTGAGGGAATGGCGGGCACGTAGCCGTTGGCTGAAGTGCAATCGAGGTAGGTGATGCCGGCGTAGCGGCCGTCGAGATTGTCACCGGTGCGGCCGGCCATGACGTTGGTGTCCACGTAAACGGGATACACGGGATCGGGTATGGCCAGCTTGAGGCCCTTGGTGGCGAAGATTTCCTGGATGTTGCCGCAGTCGCATTTGGAGCCGTCGGAAACAAAAATCTCGTCAGCGGTGATCTCGCAGCCTCGGGCGGTGTAGTCGTTGGCGGCGATGGCGTCGCGGAGGAAGGCGTAGCCCTGCTCGGGGCCGTAGCCTTTAAAAGTGCTGCGCGCAGCCATCTCGGCGACGCCGGCGTGGAAGGCATCGATGGAGGCGGAGGTGAGAGGCTCGGTGACGTCGCCGATACCGAGCCGGATCACAGGCTTATCGGGATTGGCGGCGGTGTAGGCCGTGACGCGCTTGGCGATATCGGCGAACAGGTAGGAGGCCTTCAGCTTGAGGTAGTTTTCGTTAATGCGGATCATGCGTGTAAGAGGTGGGTGAAACGCTTGAACAAATGTGCCGGCAGGTGTTTGTTCAAGCTTCGCGTCGCATCCCGGCTTGTTCCTCCCCTGATATGCAAATCATCACTTCCGTGTCTAAAATGCAGGCGTTTGCTTCCGGGCTGCACGCCCAAGGCAAGACGATCGGCCTGGTGCCGACGATGGGGGCATTGCATGCTGGCCACGTGAGCTTGGTGACGGCCGCCGTCGGGCGAGCGGACTGCGTGGTGGTCTCGATTTTCGTCAACCCGGCGCAGTTTTCGCCGAACGAGGATTTTAACAAATATCCGCGCGAGTTGGAGGCCGATGTCGCCAAGTGTGAGGCGGCCGGGGCGCAGGTGGTTTTCGCCCCGCCTGCCGATCAGATTTATTCCAAGGGTTTCTCCACCTTCGTCTGCGAAGATTCTCTTGCACGGTCCCTTGAAGGCGTGTCGCGGCCCACGCATTTCCGCGGGGTCACGACGGTGGTGGCGAAGTTGTTCAACATCTGCCGGCCCCACGTGGCCGTTTTTGGTCAGAAAGACGCTCAGCAAGTGGCGGTGATTAAAAAGATGGTCGCCGACCTTAATTTCGCAATCGAGATCGTGGTCGCTCCCACCCTGCGCGAGTCGGATGGATTGGCGCTCAGTTCGCGTAACCGCTACCTCTCCACTTCCCAGCGTCTGGAAGCGCTCGCCATCAGCCGCGCGCTTTTTAAGGCTCGGGAGATGGTCGAGGGAGGCGAGCGGCGGTCCGATCGTTTGGTCGCGGAAGCGACCCACATTCTCGGCCAGCACCGCCGCATTCGCGTGATTTACGTCTCGCTGGTGGATGCCGACACGATGGAGCCGCTGCGCGAGGTGAAAACGGGTCACTCGATCATGGCCGTGGCGGTTTGGATGGAGGACGTGCGTCTGATTGATAACATCATACTCTGATGCGCGCCGTTCCCGCCTCCCCTCCTGTGCCCGTCGTTTCGCGTTCCTTCGATGTGTTGGTGATTGGCAGTGGCATCGCTGGCCTGAGCTTCGCGCTCAAGGTCGCGCAACTCGGCCACTCGGTCGCCATCCTGACCAAGAAGAACAAGGCCGACTCCAACACCAACTGGGCGCAGGGCGGCATCGCAGTCGTCACGGCTGAGACCGATGATTTTGCAAAACACGTTGAAGATACGCTCGTCGCCGGTGATGGACTCTGCGACCGCGCGGTGGTGAAACAAATCATCCGGGACGGCCCCGCGCGCATCCGCGAACTGGTCGAGCTCGGCCTGAAGTTTTCGCGCGACCATGATGGTGAGTATGACCTCGGGCGCGAGGGCGGCCATAGTGAGCGCCGGATACTCCACGTTAAGGATATGACTGGAAAGGCGATCGAGAACGCCCTGCTAAAGTCCATCGCACGCGAACCGCGCGTCTCACTATTCGAGCACGTTTTTGCGATTGATGTAGTTACGACCGGGAAACTCGCCGGCCTCGTCGCCGGCAAGAAAACCGCGCGCAAGCCGGCTGCCGGCGCGTCGGATGCGGCTCCGAATCGTATTGCCGGAGTTTACGCCCTTGATGTGCGGGACGGCCGCGTGCGGACCTTTCATGCGCCGGTCGTCATGCTTAGCACGGGCGGCGCGGGGCAGGTTTATCTCTACACGACGAACCCCGACATCGCCACGGGCGACGGCATCGCGATGGCGTATCGCGCCGGGGTCGAAGTGCGGAACATGGAGTTCATCCAGTTTCATCCTACCGCGCTCTACTCGCTCAGCGGAAAACGGTTTTTAATCAGTGAGGCGGTGCGTGGCGAAGGCGCGATCCTGCGCAACGCAGAGGGCGAGGCCTTCATGACGCGTTATCATCCGCTGGCTGATCTTGCGCCGCGCGACATCGTTGCACGCGCCATTGATGCCGAGATGAAGCGCACCGGCGCACCCCACGTGTGGCTCGACATCACCCACCGCAACGCCGCGTTCCTGCGCGAGCGCTTTCCGCAGATCTACCGTTTTTGCGCGGCCGAGGGCATTGATATCGCAAAGGATAAAATCCCCGTCGTGCCTGCGGCGCACTACACCTGCGGAGGGGTCGCTACCACGACGGCGGCCGAGACATCGCTTGCGGGGCTCTATGCGTGCGGCGAAGTGGCCTGCACCGGTCTGCACGGCGCGAACCGGCTCGCCTCGAACTCGCTGCTTGAGGCCGTCGTAATGGCGCATCGCGGAGCGGCGTCGGTGAATGCCTACCTTCGGCAGGCGCGCAAGACCGCTGCGCCCGCGCTGGTGATTCCTGATTGGAAAGATCACCACGCGGGCGACGAGGACGAACGCGTGGTGCTCGCCCATAATTGGGACGAGTTGCGCCGCACGCTGTGGGATTATGTGAGCATCATGCGCACCACCAAACGGCTCGAACGCGCCCGCACCCGCATCGCGAATCTCTCGCGCGAGATTCAGGAGTATTACTGGAACTTCTCGGTGGATCCGCGCCTGCTCGAGCTGCGCAACCTGGTGCAAGTCGCGGAGCTGATTGTTGAGTGTGCGCTGCAACGCCGCGAGAGCCGGGGGCTGCACGCCATTGCGGACTATCCGAAAAAACAGCGCCGCGCGGAGTCCTCGAAGCTTCGCCGCAAGGGGGGTTGAGGCTGAATTCCGATAATGTTTGGGCTTCGGATCCCGCTACATTAGGTCTTGGCACTCACAAGCGATGGCATGTTCCCGTGAGCCCGACTCCGCGTCTTGCAAGCGGAGGCGTGATTAGTTCGCATGGAGCGATGTCACTCACGCTCGTCGTTCTCGCTGCCGGAATGGGCTCCCGCTACGGAGGATTAAAACAGGTGGACCCCATGGGGCCCACCGGTGAAACGGTGCTGGACTACTCGGTGCATGATGCGGTCCGCGCGGGTTTCGATCGCGTGTTGTTTATCATCCGTCGTGATTTTGAGAACGAGTTCAAGGCGTCGGTCGGCATGCGCTTTGCGGGGCGCATCCGCGTGGACTACGCGTTTCAGGCTCTGGACGCTCTGCCGGAAGGGTTCAGCGTGCCGCCCAGCCGCGTGAAACCCTGGGGCACGGGCCACGCGGTCTGGTGCGCGCGCGGTGAACTGGACGGACCTTTCGCGGTGGTGAATGCGGACGACTTTTACGGGGCGGCCTCGTTCCGGGTGCTGGCGGATTTTTTGCGCACCGCAAAAGCGGATGGATCGGGTGCGGTGGTGAACCCGGACTACGCGATGGTGGGCTTCGCGCTGGCGAATACGCTCTCGGAGCACGGCGCGGTTTCGCGAGGCGTCTGCGACGTTTCGGCCGAAGGCCGGTTGCGCGGCGTGGAGGAACACACGGGCATCCTCGCGACGGAAGTCGGCGAGGGCCGTCGCTACGCAGGAGAAACGATCGTCTCGATGAACTGCTGGGGATTTACGACGGATTTCCTGCCGCAACTCGACGAGCGCTGGCGGGCTTTTCTCGCGCTCAATGGTGGCAGTGAGAAGACCGAGTTTTACCTGCCCTTCGCGGTCAATGAACTCCTCTCGAAAGGCGCGGCCAAGGTGCGGGTGCTGCCGACTTCGGATGCGTGGTTCGGCGTGACCTACCGGGAGGACAAGCCCCGCGTCCAGGCGGCGATTACCGCGCTGATCGCCGAGGGGCGCTATCCTTCGCCGCTGCGTTAAGGGTGGGTTTTTGACCGTTGTCTTCGCGGTTGTAAATCCGTTGCACTGATTTCGGAGAAAGGCACCATTTCTTCATGGCCGGTCCTCCGGCGAATCCCGGACTGTTTATACAGATCGGTGACCGTTAAACGTCCGCTTCGCGCGAGCATGACGAATCGATCGAGTTCTTCGATGGGAGTTACGTTTTGCCGAGACCTTGCGCCCTCGGTGTCACCTATTTCGCCGGATCATATACGCTCTCATCATTATCGAATACCTCCGACTTTCTTTGGTAGAGATTATGAATGCTGAGGATGAGCAACCCAAAGAGAACCGAGCTCACGATCAAGATCACGTTAATCAAGCCCTCGGTGGAGAAAGACAGACGGATCAGGATGGTTGATACGATGAAGCCGGAATTCCGCATGACCTTATGAAACTGTTTGGTAAGGAAAAAAGAGAACAGAAGGAGAATCACGTCCACCATGATCAGAATAGTGAAGAACTGATCGAAGAAAATGCTGTTGATGTTCTTGAATGGCAGAGGTGTCGCGGTTGACGGACTAATGGCCCCAAGCGACCATGTCACAAGGGTGTAGACGGCTAGAATGAAGAGGATTGGAATCAAAAGGACGGATAAGCCTTTTTTGAATCTGATAAAACGAGCCAGGACGGCAGGCTGAGGCGAGGTCTCGATCCTTTCGGGCAAGGCCTGCTTTCCCTTCAGCATAAAAAGGTAAAGCAGATAAAAAAGCACGAGCGAGGCGACCAGATCATAGGTGAATTGTAAGTCCCCGCGGACATCGAACCAGTTGGAGGTGATCTCAAGATTCCCCAGGTCTTTGAAAAGTCGCCGGATTATGATCAGGGTGATGATCTCGTATTGCTTGCTGATGTAGGTGGTGATCGACCGGGGTAGGTAATAGACCAGCATGTAAACCTCATAAACAATGATGAAGGAAAACGGGGTGTAGGTCGCGAGGATGGGATTGCTGAGCATTTTCGAATCAGCACCCACCGTGAGAACTCCAATATCCGCCAACACAATCAAGAGTAGGTGAACAAGAAATCCGAGGATGGCGACCCCGAGGATCGATCGTTCCGCCCTTTGTCTTACCCTGGTTGAAAGCAGCAACTCGTAGGCCCGATCGAGCAAGGAAGAGCTAATCATAAAAGGAGCTTCGCATTAAAATTCAGAAGGTCAAATAACCGAATCTTTGAGCATGCTGGAGCCGATCCGGTGATAATGCCGACTGGATCAGCGCTCAACATCTTGAATAATCCACCCGCGCCGACTGCGTGGAGGGAATGGGTTCCAGTCGGCAAACGCCCGCCATCGGAATGCACGACTCTAAATGCACGATTGCGAAACGTTAGGGTGCCTACGGCGCGGAGGCGTCTGCACGGCCAAAAAGAGCGGCGATGAGGTCCTCGAGCGGGACGTCCTCGATGGTGATGTCGGCGACGGGGCCGGCGGCGAGGATACGTTGGGATACAGCCACGACCTGATCGCTCGGAACTTGCAGGGTGATCTCGCCATCTTCGGCAGTGGTGGAGCGGCCCTCGCCGAGGTCGGCCAAGGCGGGGAAAGGGAGGGTGGCGGGGCGGAACTTGATGATCTTTTTGCGCCCGCCCACGCTTTCCAGGCGGTCGAGGCCGCCGTCGTAGATCTTGCGGCCCTTGTCTATGACGATGACGCGGTCGCAGAGCGCCTGGATGTCGGCCATGTAGTGGCTGGTGAGCAGAATGGTGGTGCGATGCTTGCGGTTGTGCTCGCGCAGGAAACTGCGGACGGCCTTCTGCGAGACGACGTCGAGGCCTATGGTGGGTTCGTCGAGGAAAAGCACGCGCGGGCGGTGGAGCAGGGCGGCGATGAGCTCCATTTTCATGCGTTCGCCGAGGGAGAGCTCGCGCACCATGACGTTGAGCTTTTCGGAGACGCCGAGGAGGGTGACGAGTTCGTCGAGGGTCTCTTTGTAGTGGGCGGCGGGCAGGCCGTAGATGTGGCGCAGGAGGAGGAAAGATTCCTGGGCGGGCAGATCCCACCAGAGCTGGTTTTTTTGTCCCATCACGAGGGCGAAGAGGCGGCGGTAGGCTGTCTCGCGCTTGGAGGGATTATAGCCGGCGACGGTGGCGTGACCGCTGGTCGGGTAGATGAGCCCCGAGAGCATTTTGAGCGTGGTGGTCTTGCCCGCGCCGTTGGGACCGAGGAAGCCGACGAACTCGCCCTCGGCGATGGAGAACGAAATGTCCTTGGCGGCGGCGAGCTCCTCAAAGTCGCGATGAAAAAGACCTCTCACGCCGCCCCAGAAGCCGGGCTTTTTTTTGTAGGTGCGGAAGATGCGGGTGAGATTTTCGACTTCGATCATGGAGATGAGATGGCCGCAAAGAGACGCAGAAGTCGTAAAAAAGGGAAGACCGGTGAATCAGGCGGGCCAGATGTTCGCGGCGACGAGGCTGCGGGTGACGTCGCCCGACCAGTCCTTGTTGGCGGCGGGGCTGGCGGGGCTCGGGTGGAGAATTTGGGTGATCTTCCACGTGTCGGCCGGCGTGCTGATCTCGGCGAATTTTTGCGCAGCGTAGGCGCCGACGCCGACCAGGTGGGTGGGGCGGAGCGTTTCGAGGACGGCGCGGAGATGGGCGCGACAAGGGGCGACCACGGCGGCGCGTTCGGCGGCGGAGAGTTTATCGGGCGTGAGGTTGGCGCCGCTCTCGCTCATCCAGACGAGCGGGCAGTAGTTGAGCACGAAGTGATCGGCGAAAAAGGCCTCGGGTGTGCCGAAGCGGGCGGCGAAGAGCCCCCAGAGGCGTTTTCCGCTGACCTCGCTGCGGGTGCAGGCGAAACCGGTGACGGGGCGTTTGGGGTGCTCGGGAAAGGGAATGTCAACGGGCGCGTTGATGCGCAGCCAGTCGCGCACGGCGGCGATCTCACCGAAGGGCACGCCGCACTGGGCCATGCCGAAAGGGCCGGGGTTCATTCCGAGGAATACGACACGCTTGGGGCCGGTTCCGTAGCGGGTGAGGTAGGCGGCGTGCGGTTCCCAAGCGTAGCGGAGCGGGTTGTAGGTGTAGGCGACCGGCAGGGCGAAGCGGAGGCGGTCAACGGCATCGCGCAAGGCAGCCGCGTGGGTGACGAGACTTGACATGATGCGTTCGCGGGCGGGCGGCGTCAGATCCGCGTGTAGTCGAGCACGCTGTGGCTGATGTGGCCGGCGGCGACGGTGGCTTTGTCGGTGATTAGGCCGGGCGGGGAGCGGTCTATTGCGTCGGTAAAAACGAAACGATGAGTGCCATCGTCGGCGGCGGGACTGAAGAGACCGGGGACGATCACGTGCGCCGGCACGGTGCGGATGACGGTGGTCGCGGGGTTGCAGGGGTTGGGGAAGTTGAGGTTGTGGACGACGAATTTTTCGCGACCGGTGGCGGGGATGAGATCGGCGGCGAGGCGGGCGGCGTGGGCGGCGCTCTGCGCGATTGTGGCGGCGGTGGCGGGCAGTTCGGCGAGCGGGCGGCGGTTGTTGAGATGGTGCCACTCCTCGTAGGAAAGATCTTGCGAGCAGGCGATGGCGGGGAGGCCGTGGAGGGCGCCCTCCCAAGCGGCGGCGATGGTGCCGCTGGCGTTGATAAAACCGAGGGTGGTGTTGAGGCCGAGATTGATGCCGGTGACGACGCCATCGAAGGCGACGGGACCGCCGGGAAGGAGGTGGGCGAGAGCGATGTTGACGCAATCGGCGGGCGTGCCGTCCACCGTCCAAGTGGGGCAGTCGAAGCCCTGGTCAGTCGCGGCGGAGGCGACGGGGCGGTGACGGCATTTGCTCGCGCCGGTCCAGCTTTGCTCGTGGAGCGGGGCGACGACGCAGAGCGAATGGCCGGAGGCACGCAGGGCGTGGACCAAGGCGTGAAGAAAAGGCGAGGCGATGCCGTCGTCGTTTGAAATCAGGAGGCGCATAAACGACATGAAGTCGCGAAATCCTGAATCCGAAAAGGGGAAATTCTAAAAACCAGAGATGCGGCGGCGCGCAGGCGGAGGAAGGGGGGGGAAGGGCGGAAACCTAAAGAGTGAAACCTCAGACCCGAGTGCGGAGGGACGAAACGCCGTCCGCGGCAGGGACGGGTTGGGTTGGGCCGTCGTTCTCGTTCTCGGGTCGGGGCTCGGGGGTGGACTCGGGATTGGGTTCGGACGAGAACGAGAACGAGGCGGACGGAGGCCAACTGGGGGGCGCTAGAAGGCCACGCGCCAGCTGGCGGCGAGGCTGCGGCCGGCGCCGACGCGGTAGGCTCGGGGGAGGAGATCGCTGTCGAGGAGGTTTTGAATCCCGGAATTGATGGTGTGGGTAACCTTGCCCGCCCGCCAGGTATAGTCGGCGCCAATACTCGCGAGGGTGTAATCGAAGCTTTCAAGGCGGAGGCGGTCGGAGCGGGCGTAGTCTTGGACGGTGCGGTCAATGTAGGTCACGTTGCCACGCAGGGCCAGGCCGCTCAGGG
>CAMDHP010000073.1 GCA_945898185.1 Akkermansia muciniphila
CGGCCATCGCGTAAAAGCCGTGGACACCACTGGCGCGGGCGATGCCTTCGTCGGCGGTTTCGCCGCCGGCCTCGTCGAGCACGCGGGCGACGTCGCCGCCGCCGCCCGCCTGGGCCAGGCCGTCGCCGCACTTTCGGTCACCAAACCCGGCACCGCCCCTTCCATGCCGTGGCGGCGCGAGGTGCTGAAGTTTCTCAAAACCCACGCTTGATACGACCGGGGATCGGCGAGGCCGCGCCTCTTTGGTCTTTCCATGGCGTCGTCCGGGCTTCGCTATGCCGGGGTGTCCTCCGCAGATTTAACGCCCCCGCCGCCTTTCGCTCCGCTTCGTCTCGCGGAGGCGACCGATGATGCCCTGCTCACCCGCTTCCTCGCCGCAGTTGCCGCCCGCGGCCTCGAGCTCTACCCCGAGCAGGAAGAGGCCGTGCTTGAGTTGCTGGCCGGGCGTAATGTCATCCTCAACACTCCCACCGGTTCGGGCAAATCCCTCGTCGCCACCGCCGCCCATTTCTTCGCCCTCAGCCGGGGTCGCCGCTCGGTTTATACCTGTCCGATCAAGGCGCTGGTAAACGAAAAATTCCTCGCCCTCTGCCGCGACTTTGGACCCGAGCGCGTCGGCATGATGACCGGCGACGCCACCGTCAACCCCGACGCCGCCATCCTCTGCTGCACCGCCGAAATCCTCGCCAACCAGGCCCTCGCCCGCGGCGATGAGGCCGGCTTCGCCACCGTTATCATGGACGAGTTTCACTACTACTCCGACCCCGAGCGCGGGGTCGCGTGGCAGGTGCCGCTCCTCACCCTTTCGCGTTCCCGTTTTTTACTCATGTCCGCCACCCTCGGCGATACGTCCGTCATCGAGCGAGAGACTGCGCGCCTCACCAGCGCGCCCGTCGTCGTCGTGCGCAGCGACCGCAGGCCCGTGCCGCTCGACTTTGAGTGGTGCGAGACCCCGCTGAGCGAGCGCGTGGAAAAACTCCTCGCCGACAACCGGGTGCCCGCCTACCTCGTCCATTTTACCCAGCGGGCCGCCGCCGAGACCGCTCAGGCCTTTATGAGTCTGCCCGTCTGCACCCGCGACGAAAAGGCCGCGCTCGCCACCGCCCTCGAGTCCGCCCGCTTCACTAGTCCCTACGGTCGCGAGCTCAAGCGCTGGCTTCGCCACGGCATAGGCGTGCACCACGCCGGTCTGCTGCCCCGCTACCGCATCCTCGTGGAAAAACTCGCCCAGCGCGGGCTGCTCAAACTCATTTGCGGCACCGATACCCTCGGCGTCGGCATCAACGTCCCGCTCCGCACCGTCGTCTTCACCCAGCTCTGGAAATACGATGGCAAAAAATCCGCCATCCTCACCGTGCGCGATTTTCGCCAGATCTCCGGCCGCGCCGGCCGCAAAGGGTTCGACGACGTCGGCCACGTGATCGTGCAGGCCCCGGAATGGACCATCGCCAACCTGCGCGAAGAGGCCAAGGCCGCCGCCAACCCTGAAAAAAAGAAAAAGGCTCAAAAGCAATCCGCGCCCGAGGGGGCAGTTGGCTGGGAGCGCAAGACCATGGACCGCCTGCTCACCGCCGCCCCGGAACCGCTCGTGTCGCGCTTCGCGATTTCGCATGGTTTGCTCCTGCTCATGCTTGGCCGCGATGCTGACGGCTGCCGCCTGCTGCAAAAACTCATCGCCGACTCGCATGAGACGCCGGTTAAAAAAGCCGCCCACCGCCGCCGCGCCTGGCAGCTCTTCCGCGCCCTTTGGGAGCGCGGCATCGTCGGCCCGGTGTCCGAACGTGGGGTCCACTCCGCCCCTCTCGCCGTAGGCTTGAACGTGAGTTCAAGTCCGGTCTCCGCCTCACCCTACCTCGCAGCCCCCGCCGCTTCCGCCCGCAAGCTCCGCGTCAATGTCGCCTTGCAGGACGACTTTTCGCTCCATCAGGCCTTGTCGCTCTACCTCATTGATACCGTTGCCCGCCTGGACCGCGATTCCCCCGATTACGCCCTCGATGTGCTCACCCTCTGCGAGGCCATCGTCGAGGACCCCGAGGTCATCCTCCGCGCCCAGGTTTCCCGCGCCAAGACCGAGAAGCTCAACGAGCTCAAGGCCCAGGGCGTGCCCTACGACGAGCGCATGGAGAAACTCGAGGCCGTCGAGCATCCCAAGCCCCTGCGCGACTTTCTCTACGATTCCTTCAACGCCTTCGCCGCCGCCCACCCGTGGGTAGATCAGGAAAACGTCCGCCCCAAAAGCATCGCCCGCGAGATGCACGAGCGGTTCCTCTCGTTCGCCGACTATGTGCGCGATTACGGCCTGGAGCGCGTCGAGGGCCTTCTCCTCCGCCACCTCATGCAGGTCTGGAAGGTCCTCGTGCAAACCGTGCCCGCCGCCGCCAAAACCGAAGAGGTGCGCGAGCTGGAGACTTTGTTCGAAACCCTCGTTCGCGGTGTGGACGCCAGCCTGCTCGAAGAGTGGTCGCAACTCCAAGCCCGCCCCGCCCCCTCCTTGAGCAACCCCCTCACCGGCCCCAAGGCAACTAGTCAATCAATGATTGACAATATGCCTTTGATGGCGGCCGACAGAGCAGGGCGGGGCGGGGAGGGAGCGGGAGTAGCGGGAGGATCTGCGGTGGGAGCTGGGGTGGGAGAGGGGGCGGAGCGGAAGTTCGGCTCTGGCCCGCCCGAGCTCACCCGCGATCCCGTGGCCTTGAAGCGTGCGGTCCGGGTCGCGATTCACCTCGTGCTGCAAGACGTCGCCTCCGCCGAGTGGGAGGCGGCCGCCACCCGCGTGTTGCCCGACGATGCCGGCGCCGACGAGCTGGCCACGGAGGCACGCAAGCTGGAGAAAAGCTTCACCGCCCACGCCGAGGCCCGCGGCCGGTTCCGGCTCGATCCGGCGGGCCGCGCCGCCGCCAACACCCACTGGGTCGAGGCCGAGCCCGGCGCAGCACTTTGGCGCGTGGCCCAGGTGCTCTGCGATACCTCCGAGGCCAATGACTGGGAGGCGCGTTTCACCGTTGATCTCGAGGCAACGCGCCGCGCTGGCCGCGTGGCCCTGCGCCTCGACGGTGTCAGCGAAGTCGGTGCGATGGGTTGAGCGTAGCGGAGCGACGAAGGCGTTGCCGGCTCGACGCAGGAGCGAGCTTGCGCGCGAGGTTCGAGCTGGGACGAGGCCGAGCCCAGAACGGCACTTAGAATCCCCGAAGGTGGCGCTGGTATCCCGCGCGTCATCTCCACGACATCTTCGCCCCGTCCGAAGCCTAGGAGCGAGACCCCCATGCGAAGCCCATTTGCACCGTCCCCGCCTCCATCGGTTCGAATCGGCCCTGAAACCCAGCTCCCCCGATCCCACGCCAGCCGAAAAATTCGCCGAGCCGGCGCACCGTTTTTCATAACCTGCCCTTCGCCAGCCCTTCAACTTACACCAGAAAAAACCGTTCATAGACAACATATTCCACAATGATTTACCTATGAAAATTCTCGCTCAGCAAGTGAACCAGCCGGGCCTGGGCTTTACGATAAAGTCACCGGGCTGAAAAAAAATCGTTGACGAATAAATACAATCATCACATGGTGCGAAACGTCAGCAATTGCTTCGGTTAATCTATCCCCTCAATCTACCCATGAAAGCCTCTGTTTCTCAGCGCGCGCCCCGCTTGGTCGCACTTCTTGCGTTCGCTTTCGCGACGCTGTCCGTTTCTAACCTCTCGGCCCAGAACGCCACGGTGACTACCGTGCCAGTCGGCGCTCTTTCAGCGACGATCACCGCTAGCACGAATGGCACCAGCTACGCAGTTAGCCAGATTTCGTTCCCACTCCTCGCCGATCCTCTTGTCGCAAGCGGCGGTAACGTTGTTACGCCTGCTGGATCCCTTCGCGGAACAATTGATTCGGCCACGACAGCTACGACCTCAAGCACCATCACGACTTCGACGGGAGGCTGGACTGTCGGGCAACTCGCTCAGGCCGCTTACCCGATGTATGTGAGACTCTCGTCCGGAGCCCAGGCGGGTCTCACCCTCCTGATCACGGCGAATACCGCCACGACTCTCACTGTCACGAACCAAGGCGTAGATCTATCAACACTTGCCGGCGCAAGTTACGAGATCAAAGCGGGCGATACTTTGCTTGGTCTGTTCGGGGCCGGCAATTTGACTGGCGCTGCTGCTCCGAAGGGCGGCACGGCAGCAAATTTTTCTGCGAATAGAACCGACCGCGTGACGATCAACAACGGTGCGGCCGTTTTCAATTACTATTACAACACGGATTTCAGTCAGTGGCGCCGGGCGGGGAGCAACGCCGATCAAGGAAATGTCGCAATTTCTCCGCAGGCAGGGATAGTTTATTCTCGGATTGCTACCACGGCCTACACGATTACTGCAACGGGTTCAGTTCCGGTCGGTCAAACGATTGTTGCTGTTGCTCGTCAGGGTCTCGGTATCTATGGCCGCCAGTTTCCAGCGGACACAACCCTCGGTGACTTGGGAATTCAAAATCTTGCGAATTGGCGCAAGGCGAACGCCAGTGGTGTTACCGCAGCGACCTCGGATCGCGTAATCGTCTTAAACGGAGCCTCGGTGCTCTCGTATTATTACGACAACACGAATTCTCAGTGGCGTCGATTGGGTTCCAGCGCAAACCAAAACACCGTTAGCATCTCCGCAGGCTCCTCGATACGCATCTCTCGTTCGGGCGCTTCTGGAACCGATTACTACACCCTCAGCCCAAATTACACGCTTTAATTCGCTATTTTCCCCCGTTAAACCCACAAAAAAAATGAAAACATTAAACATTGCATTAGTAACGCTCGCGCTAGCCGCTTGCTCAGTATCGTCCTCGTTCGCTCAGCTCATCACAAACTTTTCTGATGCCGAGAACGGTGGCGGTTGGACCCTAACGGGCGCAACAATCACTGGCACCGAAGGTCTCGGCGATCTGATCTATAACGCAGCAGACATCACTCTCAATGCGACTGGAACGGTGGGTATTTCCATCACGGCGAGTGTCACCACTGCTCCGGCTAACGGCTTTAAATTCTCTTTGTTCGATGCAACCGGAGTGAATGAGGCTACAGCGTCCTTCGACTGGGCTTCATTCACCAGCGGTCCAGCGACTGTTGTTGCTCTCTTCGATTTCGTTAGTCCCGGATTTAACTACGGCACGGTCACTACTTGGAATCTCATTGGCGGTAGCTCGGGTTCAGCTATCAACGCCAGCCTGACAAGCGCATCTTTGGTCCCGGTCCCCGAGCCCTCCACCTACGCTGCCCTTTCTGGCATCGCGGTTCTTGGCTTCGTTGCTTATCGTCGTCGCCGTAGCGCTGCCTAAGTCAGAGTTAGCTTCGGTTTTGAATCTCGGCCCACACCATTTTTTGGTGTGGGCTTTTTTATTCCCGAGACACAGAGAAGAATTCTATGGCTAAAATAAAAGCAGGCAGTCGCCCTTTCAAGTCGAAGCCCTGGCTCGGCTTGAGGCGGATCGCGCCCTTTCAAACTGAACATAGCGCCGACGGACAGAAGATAAGAATCTTTTGGTTAAGACTGCTCGCTTGGATCGTCTCTTTGGTCCTCGCCGCATGGCTTGGGCTGACCGGTGCGGCTTATTTTTACATTAAGTATCAGCGTGAGTTTAGCGCCATTCAATACCAGCACCTCTTGTTGTATCCGTGGAAAAGCGATGAGTATCGCCACGCCCGATGCCGCTTTCTTTTGGACAAGGGCAAAGCCCAGTTGGCGGATAAGCAATACATGGAGGCCTTCAATAACATCCGCCTAGGCCTGGCAGAGGTCCCGGAGGATACCGATGCGCGAATTAACATCGTGCAGTTTTATATCGCGCTCAAACGCTTCGATCTCGCGGAAAAAACCCTCGCGGACGGCTTGGAGTTCAATTTAGAGAAGCACGAGTATGTAATGGCCTACTTCCGGTTCTTGTTTAGCCAGCAACGCGACGATCACGCGATAGAGATAAGTAAGAAATTACAGGCGTCCGGCGTCAAAACCCACGCGATACTTCATACCTTGGTGATGGCCGAGGCGACCGCCCACTACTTCCGCGGCCGCTATGCGACCGCCGAGCGGATCGTGCAGCCCGAAGTCAAAGCCGGGGCGCCCGATGCCCGCATGCTTTCGGCGCAGGTGCAGTGGCAGCTCGGTAATCGTGAGCGCGCACTTACCCTCCTTGCCGAAATGGGAAATACGCCCATGAAAGAAGAGGCTGATATCTACACCGTAAGAGTGGGATACCTTCGGGAACTAGGCCGTCTAGCTGATGTAAGGAGTTTGGCGATATTGCGACAGGTTGAGCATCCCGATCAGCCCCTTGGGTATTTGGATGAACTCTCCACCCTCAGCCCCGACGCAGACGCGGTCCGCTGGGCTGGGACGGTCGCGGATGTATTCTCGCGCTTTCCATCGAACGTTACCGCTTTAAATGGTCTCGCGATCGCCGCGGCCTCCCGTGGCCAAGTTGATTTGGCCTGGCGGGTTTATAAACACTGCAAGGCGCAAGAGCTGCCGTGGTTGATTAGCGCTAAAGCTGTCCTAGAGGCACATCTCTCGGCCAAGCGTTACACCGAGGCCCTGAGCGCCACTCAGATCATCCAGAAGGAGAACGAGGAATGGGCGAAAACCGATGGAACCCAGTTTGATGCTTTCCGATCCATCGCCAACTATGGTTTGGGCGATAAATCACTCTCCGAGCTTCAGCTTCAAAACTACCTGAACGACAAGCAGGTCAATGCTGCCAGCTTCGTCGCCGTGGCCGAGCACATGGCGCGGGTCGGCGCCCTCGATCAGGCTCGGATCATCCTCGCGGCGGCCATAAAGGCGAACTCACTCGATCAAGCCGCCCTCACCCGCTTGGTGGAGCTCGATCTGGAGCAACTGGACACGCTGAGCCTGGTCACCAATACCGACCGCTTGCTCGTCATGCGTAAACCCGAGCCGGCCTTCCTGCGCAAAATCCAGAGCACGCTGCAAAGCGATCGTTACATTTTCGAAGGCAGCGACGCCCTTTTGCAAAAAATAAGCGCCCGCCTTGCCCAGAAAGACTAAGAGTAAGGCGGTCAGGGGAGGGATGAGGGCGGAGACTTGAGGGCTGAAACTTGAGACCTGAGGCCTGAGGTCTCAGGAATCGGGATCGAGCGTAGCGGAACGACGGAGTCGTTTCGGGTTTGGGAGCGCGGCGGAGTGGCGGCGCGGAGGCGCGGAGGCGCACGATGCATGGCGACGCGGAGAGCGTCGCGGAGATCGGACGAAACGACGCTGTCGTTCCGCTAAGTCGGAAAAGTCCTACGAGCGGGGACGAAAGCGCCTCCGCGCGTCCGCTACGGGGTGTCCGAGCGTTTGGTTTGGACGGTGGGTTGGCGCGCGTAGGGTGCTGTTATGGAATTAGTTTTCATCGTCACAGCTTGCTCCGAGACAGGAGGCTTCGTGGCCCGCTGGGATGCTCCGACCGGTGGCGGGATCTGCACCCAGGGGGACTCTTTTGCCGAGTTGCAGGATATGGTTACCGATGCGGTGCGCGGCTATTTTGACGGCGAGACGCTGCCGGACCGGCTCGGTCTGCATTTTACCTAGGGCGTGTCTGAGAAATAAACTCGTCGGGCGCCGCTGGAGAAACTTGCTCGGCCAAGGCGACCGAGGCGGAGGTGGCCCAGCGGGCCATGCCGCCCAGGGCAACGCCGGCCCAGCGAGTTTCTACAGTGGTATGCGAGCATGATGAGTCTACTTCTCAGACACGCCCTGAGACCCGATTTTGGCGGTGGCGTGAGAATCCCGCGCGACGTAAACGGGGCGGATACGGCGAAGGCCCTGCGCCGCCGAGGATTCGACGTGAAACGGCAAACGAGGTCGCATCTGATCATGCGGGAAGAGAGCCGCACAGTTGTGGTTCCTATGCACAAGCCCATCAAGCCAGGCACCCTCGCGGGATTGATCGAGCAAGCGGGCGTGAGTGTGGAGGCGTTTTGCGCGGAGTTGTGACGAGACTGAACTGGGCCGCTTCAAGTTCACCATACGGCATAAGCCCGAACCGCTGTGAACCACGGATATCACGGATGCACACGGATAGCTGAATCAATCAACGGATCTTTCCTCTCTGTCATAGTTCCGATTTTGCGCCTTTGTGTGTTTTTTGTGGCCAGTCCTGCCTTCGGGTTACCTCGGTTGGCTCTGTGTCAAAAACTATACAGTGGCTGCTGGCGTCCGTGTGGATCCGTCTTCATACGTGGTTAAAAACTCCGCCTGCCTTACCTCTTGGTCTGCGGGCCAAATTCTCGCGGGGTGGAAAGCACCAGACCAGGGAAGGGCACGCCCCAAAGCGTCGGGAGTGCATCCCGGCTTTTGTCCGCGCCGAGTGTGAGATACTTAAACACATCTTCGAAGCGCAGGCTGCATTGCAGGCGGCGCTGGCCTTTGGAATCTATCTTCGGATTCAGCGCAAACACCGCCTGGTTGAAGGGCGGTGAGGCTTTCATCTTCTGCGCGAGTTCGCGCACCTTCAAGTAGTCCAGGTCCCGGCGCTTGATGAGCGCGTCAAGTCGTTCCAGGTCGGCGCGGGTGACGGGGCCCCAGACCGCACGCCAGGCGGCGGGCTCGATGCGGGGCGCGAGGAGTTTGACGAAGCGTTTCTCGTCGGGGTCGGGTTGCTCCCAGTAGCCGAGGATGAGGATAAACGGTTCCGCGATGTCGAACTGGCGCAGGGCGTCACCGAGGCCGACGGGCGTGCCGTATTTGGTGGCCTTGGGGTTGGCGGGCAGGCCGGTGAATTAGGCAGGCAGGTCGCGCGGGATGTCGGCGGGAAGGTCCCACTTTTGGGTGTATCCGGAGGGCCGATACTTTTGGAAAAAGGTGTCGGCGATCCAGTGCTCGAAAACCAGTCCGTGCGCCTGCACCTCGGCGGCGGCCGGGCGGGGCGCGGCAAACGTGAGGGCAACCGCGAAGGAGGTAGCGAAGAGGACTAAAAAACGAAGGGTAAGGCGGCGGGACATAGCGGAGCTGAGGCACGGAATTTTAACCACTAATTAACACGGATTATATTGATTGAGAGATGCTTATGATAAGCTTTTGGTGGAGTTTTTAGGTAGGGACGGACCACTGGACCCGCCGCCGTGCCACGGAAGTATTCACTGCTCCAGCGCGGCGCGCCTCGCGATCACGTCCTAGACGAGGAAGTTTCGAAGCCGTGTGCACCAGTGTCCATCCGTGGTTAATAATTCTAAGGATCGTAAACGAGCCGGCATTTACTTGCGGAAGAGATCGCCAAGAGCACCGAGGGATTTCATGGGGGCGGCCTTGGTGGCGGGGAGGGCGACGACCGAGATTGGGGTGGGCGCGGGTTTGGGCGCGGTAGACTGGCCGGCCGGGGACTTGGCGGGTGATGACGGTGTGTTCGCGCCCGGCGGCTGGGTGGCGAACTCGCGCTCGAGGCGTTGCGGGCTCACCGCTTCTGCGGTGCCAAGTTCCTGGGCGAAAAGGCTGACGCGATACTCTTCCACCAGCCAGAAGCGGGCGTCGCTACGCGGAAGCGCGCGCTGGCGGACCAGCCAAGGGGAAAGGCTGCGGCTGCGCTCGGCCTCTTTGGCGGGGCTTTGGCGCCAGCGGTCGGCGCGGAGTTTGAGGCCTTTGAGGTAACGCGGCAGGTGGGCGAGGCGGGCGTGGTCGATCTCGCGCAGGAGAGTCTTGGGCAGGAGTTGAGCGAGGTCGCCGGCCAGGGTGGGGTAGGGTGTCGGGTGAACTTCAAGGCTGGCGCGGAGGCTGAATACTTCGCGCAGGGTGGCGCAGAATTTAACGCCGCTGCTACGGAGATCGGTCTTTGCCTGGGCGAGGGCGGTGGCGAAGGATTTTTGAGTGGGGTCGACCACGCGGTCGGGGTCGCAGAGCCAGCGTTGAAAGAGACCGGAGGCGTCTTCGGTGAGCTGGTTGAGCGGAGCGTAGGTGGCGATGAGCGCGCCGAGCTCGCGCAGGCCGCGCAGCTCTTTGTGCAGGAAGGCGAGTTCGTGGCGCAACTCGAGCTCGAGCAGGCGGCCGAGGCCAAGGCGAGTTTGCGCGGCAGATTCCTCGGCGCTGCGGGCGAGGCGCAAGGCGACGCCGTTCACGCCAATTTTCAAAGCGGGAAAAGCGTAGATCGTAAGGCCGTTTTGAATACAGACCTCGACCGGGTCGGGTAGGCAATCCCCGAAGATCCAAGTCATCTGGTCGGGTTTTTCCCACTTCTCGCGGGCGCGAGTCCAGGCGGCGGGGGCATCCTGCGCGACCTTGGCGCTGGCGGTGCGGAGGTGTTCGGTGAGGAGGAGGGCGAGTTGGTCGAGATCGCGCGCGGCGAAGAGCTCGCGGCATTTGTCATCAATCACGCGGATGCGGACGCGAAGATGTTCTGGCAGGGGTTTGGCGGACCAGGCGGAGGAATCGAGGCGGAGCGGGAAGCGCTCGGTGATGCAGGCGGCGAGGGCGTCCGGCAGGGATTCGCGGCGGTCGGTGAGGCGGTCGCGGGCGGCGACGGCGGCGGCGAGGGATTTGACGGTCTCGGCAAGGGGAACGAAGAGACGGCGGGCCTCCTTGGGAAGGGAGGAAAGGTAGTGCTCGACCTTGAGCACGAGGTGGCCGGGCACGGCCCAGTCGAGGGCGATGGGGGTTAGACGGGCGGCGTCGGCGGGAGAAATATCGAGGGTGACGCCGTCGTCGGACTGGCCGGGACGATAGGTGTAGGTGAGAGGTAGGGCGCTCTGGCCGAGCGGGAGGGCGGCGGGGAAGGCGAGCTCGTCCACCGGAATGCTGGCGGGGTCGCGGAGATCCTCGGGCGCGAGCATGAGGAAGCGCGGGTATTTGCTCCGGCGCTCGCGGACGAGGGCGACGAGATCCGGCACGGCGGAGACGCCGTCCTCGGGGGCGTCGGATGCGCGGCCGGGCTGGAGGCGGTCGGCGTAGAAACGGTAGAGGGCCTCGGACAGGTTGAGGAAGCCGGTGTCGCGGGCGCGGGTGAGCAGGTGCTCGAGCTCGTCGAGGACGTCGCGGTTGTGGGCGAGAAAATCAAGGGGCCAAGTGATGACGTCGTTGACCAACGCTTCGCGGATAAAAATTTCGGTGGCGTGGGCGGGGTCAATTTTGCCGTAGGAGACGGCGCGGTTTTCGAGTTCGAGGCCGTGGAGGCGGGTGCGCTGTTTGACCATGACGCGGCCGGCGTCCTGGTTCCAGAAAGGCTCACTGTGGGAAATCTTGAGGAGATGGCGGCCGAGATCGAGGGCCCAGGCTGGATCGAGGCGGGCGGCGGTGCGGGCGTAGAGGCGCGAGGTCTCCATGATCTCGGCCGCTATGAGCCAGCGGGGACTCTTCGAGGCAGGCTTATTCCGGGCCGCGCCCTCTGAAGCCTTGGCGTTGGAGGTTTTTTTCTGATCGGTGCGGACGTGGAGGGCGGAGCCGGGGAAGGGCGAGATGCGGCGATCGTGGCTGGCGCGGTAGTCGCCGGTTTCCTCGTCGCGCGCTGCTATGTTGCCCAAGAGGCCGGAGACGATGCTGCGGTGGATGGCGCGGTAGCCCGGGGAACCGGAGGCTAGTTTGGCAGGGGTGCGGTCGGCGGGGGCGATGCCGTCGAAGACCGAGCTCATCTGGAAATCCTTGCGCGACTCAAGGACATCGAGGAGCTGGGCGTAGATATCGCGCCATTCGCGGATGCGAGTGTAGCTGAGAAAGTGGTCGCGGCAGAAGCGGCGGAGGCGGGCCTGGGAAAGGCGTTCGAGCTCGTCGTGGAAGGTTTCCCAGATGGCGAGAAGGGTGAGAAAATCGGAGTCGGGGTGAACGAAGCGGCGGTGGGCGGCGTCGGCTTTTTCTCGGGCGTC
>CAMDHP010000074.1 GCA_945898185.1 Akkermansia muciniphila
GAGCCAATGATAAGCGCGGTGATGCCGGAGGGCACACTCTGCTCGGCCCAAGAGACAAGTCCGTTGCCGCCTAAGAGCAGGAAAAAGCCGGAGATAAAGGCATCGCGCCACTGGTGTGTCTTGGGCCAGACGGCGCCACGCAATTTAAGAAAGGCCATGAGCACGGTGCCCGCGATCGCGAAACGAAGCGCAGCCATGGCAAAAGGCGGCATGGACTCCACGCTGACGCGGATGGCCAGGTAGGTGCTGCCCCACACGAGGTAGATCGTGGTGAATGCGAGCAAGTAAGCGCGAAGCGGCGGGCGGGAGTCGGGCATGAGGCAGATCACAAAAAGCGCACGCCGTGGAGCGGCGCAACGACGGGCCGCGCGAGAACGCGATTTCAACATGCCGGCCGCGCTCGCGGCTGCGACAGTGGCTTCGGTTGGCTTCTTCTTCGGATCCGCCGCAGGGAATTGCGGAATCGCGTGCAATCACACTCCTCTGCGGGCCCTGGTTTAGAAGCGGGTAGTGATGCCGAGGCGAACGGCGAGGGGCGTGCCGGGCGTGATGTTGGTATTACTGTGGGCTGTGGCGTAGTAGCCGATGTCGAAAATATTTTCGACGTTGAGCTGGGCGCGCAGGTGTTTGTTGAAGCGGTAGAACAGGGCAGCATCGAAGCGCACGAAGCCGGGCAGGGTGACTGCGTTGTCGGCGGCGGCGAAGAACTCGTCGCGATAAATGATGCCCAGGCCCGCGCCCCAGGTGGAATTGAGATCGTAGCGGTTCCAGAGGGAAAAAGTGTTGCGCGGGAGCTGCGGGATTCGCGTGCCGGCGGGGATCGCACCGATGGTGGATTGGGTCTCGCCGTCCTGATAGGCGTAGCCGGCGGATGTGGTCCAGCGCTCGGTGATGTTACCAGAGGCGGCTAGTTCAATGCCTCTGACCTGCTGGCCGTCCACGAGCATAAGTGTGTCCGGCGGAGGACCGCTGATGGAGCCGGCGGCGGGGTCGATAATCGCCTGATTGGAGCGATCAAGCTGGTAGGCTGCGGCGGTGAACGAAAGGAGGGGCGTGGCATCCCACTTAACCCCGACCTCGAGGTTTTGGAATTCTTCGGGGGCGAGTGCGGCGTTGCTGGCGGTGAGCGATGCGAGTTGTTCGCCGGCACGTGGCAAGTTGGAGAAGGTGTAGCTCGTGTAGAGCGAAACGGGTTTGACCGGCTTATAAACGAGACCAGCGCGGGGGGAGACGAGGTCGTCCGAGGAATCGAGAACTATGCCGGTGCGGTTGTTGGTGAAGTCCACGTCGAAGCGGTCAAGACGAAGACCGGCGATGAGCTGGAGTTTGGGGAGGAGCTGAATTTGGTCCTGCAGATAAACAGCGACCACGGTTGCGACGCCATGGTTGTCGGCGTCGGTGGCGTTTTGGTTGAAAAACAAGGGGCCGGTGTAGCGGGGATTGGCGGTCGAAACGCTGCCGAGCGAGGTGATGCCGAGTGCGGTCGAGGAGCCGGTCGCGCGGAAGTTATCAGTCTCCTGGCGGCCGAGTTCGAGGCCGAGGAGGAGCTTGTGCTCGACGGAGTTGGTGTCGAAATCGACAACGAAGTCGGTCTGGTTCAGGAAATTTTCACGGTCAGTGGCGTTGTTGTAAGCGGAGATGCCGACAGTGGTGCCGGCGGGGTTCACGGTATCCGGGAAAACATTTTGGTAGAACTTATCGTAGGCTGCGTAGCGGGTTGCGTTACGGAGCGTGGCGCCGCGGGCGAAGGTGTGATCGAGCGAAACGTTAAGGGCTTGGACCGCGGTGCGCGCGGGGCTGCGAGCGGGGTCGCCAAAGAAGGTGCTGGAGTCGGTGGCGATGGGTTTGCCGATAAGGGACGGGATGCCGCGATCGGCGACGCGCTCGTCATTAAAATACTCGAATCCGGCGCGTAGGACGGTGCGCTCGCCGAGACGGAAGCCGACGGTGGGGTTCACGCCCTGGCGCTTGATGAAGACACCGTCGCGGAAGCTGTCGGAGTCCTCGTAAACGCCGTTGAGTCGGAAGGCGGCGGCGGGGGAGACTGCCAGGTTGAAATCGAAGGTGGTCCGGTATTGGTCCCACGAACCGGCGAAGGCGGAAACCTCATAGAAAGACTGGCCGTCGAGCCCGGCTTGTTTGGTGACGCGATTGATCACGCCACCGGGACCGCCGCGCCCAAAGATCATACCTGCGGGACCCTTGAGGGCCTCGAGGCGCTCGATGTTGTAGAAGTCGCGGTAGTGTTGAACATCGTCGCGAAGGCCATCGACGAAGTAGTCGCCGGTGGAACTGTTGCCGCGGAGGATGACGGTGTCGCGGTTGCCCTCGCCTTGGGCCACGCCTACTCCCGGGATGTAGCGGGTAGCGTCGCCGATGCTGTTGACGGCGGTGTCAGCGAGCAGCTCCTTGGTGAGGACGGTGACCGATTGCGGGGTGTCGAGGAGAGGGGTATCAGTCTTGGTTGCGACGTTGGCGCGCGAAGCGTTGTCGCCGTCGCTGCGGCGACCATTGACCTCGACGGGATCGAGAATGAAAGGTGTGCCGGACGGCGCGGAGAGGGCGTGGGCGAAGGGCACGGCGGCGAGGGCCAGAAACGCGCAGAGCAAGGTCGACGGAGGAAAATGAGCGGTGTTCATTGACGAGATTGAGACACGGTATCAGATTTAGCCGGTTTTCAATATGCATTTAAGACTCATTCTCATTATGTGTAAAAAAGGTTCTCAATGCGATACTTGCGCTGTAAAAAATAAACGGTCAGGTAACTTTTGCGCCTAAGCGACCCTCATGAACGCCTCCCAAAAGCCCTTGGTTACTGTATTTTGCGGCTTCCTCGGGACGGGAAAGACGACGCTGCTTCGGCATGTGTTGGCGCAGGCGGACCTCGTCCTGACAGCGGATTCCGGTGGCGGACGGGCGCGGTGGGCGGTGATTGTGAACGACGTAGCGGCGGTGAACATTGACGGCGCAGTGGTGCGCGCGGCGACCGAGGCGGATGCGGCGGCGGGCTTGGCGGGGGCGGAAAAGATCGTGGAGCTGGGCAACGGCTGCGTGTGCTGCTCGGGGTCGGACGAGCTCGGCGAGGCCATCGCACGACTGGCGGCGAGCGGGCGCTACGAGCACATTTTTGTGGAGACTAGCGGAGTGGCGGAACCGCGCGGAGTGGTGGGACTATTCACACGGAAGAATCCGTTCGGGAAATCGCTGGCCGATCTGGTGACGCCGGCGGCGATGGTGACTTTGGTGGACGTGGTGGCATTGGCGAATGAAGCCGCCGCCTACGCCAAGACTTCGGAGGCCAGGGCCGGACGAGTGGTGCCGGGGAGCGGAGAGCGGCCGGTATTTGAATTGATGCTGGAGCAAGTGGAGTGCGCCGACGTGGTGATTTTAAACCAATGCGACCGGGCGACAGAATCCGGGGACGAAGTGACGCGGGCGGAGGCATTGGTGGCTGGGCTGAATTCGCGGGCCGAGATCCTGCGAACGGAACGCGGTCAGGTGGCGGCGGAGTTTTTTACCGGACGAGTGCGCTTTGATGCCGCCGCGACGGGCGGGGCGGCGCGGTGGATTCGGGAGCTGAATCGGGTGGCCATTGTAGAAGGCGGGGCGCGGGGCGGGCTGGTGGCTCGACCTGCGCACGGACGCGGCGCGCAATCGTATCATGAAAGCAAATACGGGATTACGAGCTGCGTTTACCGAGCCCGGGCGCCCTTTGATCAAGGGAGACTGCGGGCAGCGTTCACCGACGGGTTGCCGGGAGTGCTGCGAGCGAAGGGCTTTTTCTGGACGAAGGCGCAGCCGGACGAGATGGGCTATGTCTCGCTCGCGGGCGGAGTGTTGCGGTGGGAAACCCTGAGCACTTGGTGGGCGGCGCGAGTGGCGGCGGGGCGGGCGCGGAGGGAAGATTTGCCGCCGGCGGTGGCGGCGGTTTGGCAGGAGCCGTGGGGCGACCGGCGGCAGGAAATCGTCTTGATCGGCGTGGGCGTGGCGGCACGGGAGGCGGAATTGCGCGAGCAGTTGGATGCGTGCCTAGAGCAGTGAGAGCGGCGAGACGGCCCGGCACGAGGTAAGGCTCGGCAAGGGAAGCTCCGCTATTTCAAAGTGTTGAAAACACCCGCGACGGTCTTGTCGGTGGCGCGGGCGGGGTCGGCGCGATACGCGGTCTCCTGTTTGGCGAGTTGAAGAAAAACGTGGTCGATGGCCTGCGCCACCGCCTGATCCACGAGTAGGCCCAACGCCGCTTTCGGGTCGGATATCTTGGCACCAGAAGCCGCGATGAAGGCATCAAACGCCGCCGGAAGACTGGCCATTTCTCCGGCCTGCGCCACGCCGGCGCGGAGCTGATCCTTGAGGCCGGGCGAGACGACTTTCCGCAGCGCGTCCACCAGAGCGGTCGGACTGGCTTTAAAGTCGGTGGACGAATCGAGTTTCAATTTCACCACGCCAGCGCGGACGGATTGAGCGACTTGGGGCAGCGCATCCGCCAGCAACTGGTTAAGTTTTGCGGTCAGCACGAAGGCGGGCTCCGACTTACCCTCACTGCGCATCTTATCGCTCCATTTCACAAAGCCAGCCGTGGTCTGGAAGACCGGGGCCGGAGCGGCGGTGATTTCATTCAAGCCGAGGTCAAAAAACCGCGCGACGCCGTCAGGGAAATTGAGTTCACCGCCGAAGGATTCCTTATCGGCTACGCGGCGCGCCTGCTCGATCGCCTTGGTAAAAACGCCCTGCGCCGAAGCAAATGGGGAAAAAGCCACAATCACCAAGGCGAAACGCAGAGAGAGCGAGATCACAGGTGGACGCTGGCTGGCGACACCCGAAGGGGCAAGCCCTGCCTCAGTCGCGCGCCCCGGTTGCGGGGGACTGGCCGAGAACAATCGCCCGTAACAATGAGCCTTCAACTTGGCTCGACGTAGTCTTCAAGCGGGCTCGATGTAGCCCCGCCCAGTGGGTCGGGGTCTCCGAGACATGCCCGACCACCGGTCGGGTCTACGTTGAGCAAGTCCTGAGTATCCCGGGACGCTGAAATCATACCCTTTCGCCCAGCGCGCAAACGACGGCCGGGGCTGCAATGCCACGCGGACAAAAAAACCGGCCGCAACTCACAGGGAGAGGCGGCCGGCAAAAAAATGAAACTGTGCTTGGAACTGAGTGCCATGTTTCAGGCCACCCGAGAACCGCGCCTTACTTGATCTCTTTGTGGAGAGTGTGGCGCTTGAGGAAGGGGTTGTATTTCTTCTTCTCGATGCGCTCGGTAACGGTCTTCTTATTACGGAAAGACAGGTAGCGGGAGGGCGGTTTGCCCTCTTTGCGGGCTTCTGTGCATTCTAGGGTGACGAGTTCTTGGGCCATGATGGAAAGGTGTTGAACGATCGAAAACAGCGAGTCCTCCCTCCCTGCGCAACCCCAAAGTTGCGGCGGCGGAAAGTTACCGCAACGCACTGGCGCTAACGGAGGAATCCACTCCCGCCTCGCTCTTAAAACACGCCCCGATCGGATCAGCTCAAATCACGGATCGAGCCAAAATCGGGATCATGCAGCCGGCGGTAGGTGCGCACAATCATGCCGTCGGTGAGCCCGGCCAGCCAGTCGCAGATACGCCGGGCCTTTCCAGTCGTCGTGCTCTCGGCGTCCACTAAACGGCCCACTCGCGGAGGAAGGAGGCGAATGACCCGCTCGCCAGGGGTGATGTAGTTGACCCACGCCGCCTGCCAGAGCTCGGAGAGGATGCGGCGGGCCTTATGCTCCATCTGCTGAAGTTGCGGACTTTCGAAGATGATGTCGTTCGCCATCTGTTTGAAAAACGCCGCCTCGCGCTGCGCCTCAGCCGCGACCACGAGCTCGAAACGGTAACGGTTGGTGCGTGGAGCCAGCGAGGTGCTGCGCTCGCGCAATCGGCAACCCCGGATAAAGCCGCCCAGTTTTTGGGAAAACACTTCCTCCAACTGGTCGCCACGAATTGCCGCTAAAAGCACTTCCATGTGGTGCAGCCGCTCGGGATCGAGCCCCGCTTCCGCCGCCCAGGCTTCAATACGCTCGATGGTGAGGAAGCCCGCGCGGACGCCGTCCACGATGTCGTTGAGCGAGTAGGCGGCGTCATCCGCCCAATCCATGATCTGGCACTCGACGCTTTTAAAATGATTCAGCGCGTCGCCGGCCTGCAGGGAAATCGGCACCGGGCCACCAAAGACCCATTCGCGATAAATCGCCTGCGGGTCGTAGATGAAATGGTTCTGCGGAGGAAAAAGAAACTCGCCGCGCAGTTTTTTGTATTTCAACACGCCGTCCATCAGCGCGCGGGTCGGCTGCATGCCGCGCACGCCCGTCTCGTTTTGAAACATGGTCTCGGTGATGAGGTGCAAGGTCTGCGCGTTGCCCTCAAAGCCCCCGTGAGGCTGCATCAACTCCTGCAATGTGCGCTCGCCCGAGTGCCCGAAGGGCGGGTGCCCGAGGTCATGCGCGAGGCAGATGCCCTCGACCAGATCGCTATCAATAAAAAAATCCTCGGCCAACGGTGCCCCACGGGAGAGCAACCAGGTGCAAATGGAGCGGCCGATCTGGGCGACTTCCATCGAGTGAGTGAGCCGCGTCCGGTAGAAATCGTATTCGCCGGAAAGGAAAACTTGGGTCTTCGACTGGAGTTTACGGAAGGCCTGGGCGTGGATCACCCGGTCGCGATCAATTTGAAAACAGGTGCGGTAGTCGGCCTTGCGCACTCCTCCCCAGGTTTCCTGATCAAATGCGCTGTAAAAACGGTTGGCCATAGCGGTTGAGTCACACCCAAACCCCTCGCACCCCCGCGAGCAAGGACCGGATTGCCAAGCACCGGCGATTCGCCCCCACTCGCGGCATGGCAACCTCCAGCGCGCGTGAAGCCCCCCCCGTCGTAAAAACCGCCAAGGCGCCCTCCGCCGCCAACGCTCCCCTGCCCCGCCTGCGCGCCGCCGCGCGCGCCGCCGCCGACCTCGCCTACGCGCCCTACAGCCGCTTCCAAGTCGGTGCCGCCATCTGGACCGACGCGGGGATCTTCACTGGCTGCAATGTCGAAAACGCCTCCTACGGCCTCTGCAACTGCGCCGAGCGCACCGCCATTTTCAGCGCCGTCGCCGCCGGTGCGCGCCGTCTTTTTTGCGTGGCGGTATTCACCCCGACTTCGTCGCCCACCCTGCCGTGCGGCGCATGCCGGCAGGTCATCCACGAGTTCGGGCCCGAAGCACTCGTGCTCTCAAACTGCGCCGGTTCGGGCGAGATAAACACCGTGATTGATGCGCTCCTGCCGGGAGCCTTCGGTCCGGCCGACCTCGGTATCACTCCGGCGGATACCGCCTCTCAGCGCGCACCCAAAAGAGCGGTGAGGCGGTCAAAGAAAGCGTCGTAAGGCGCACGGTCACGAACCAGGCCGGAGGTCACGAGGCCGGGGGAGCGCTCGTCGCCCGAACCAGTCTCCACCACCTCTCGTAGCACCACCGCGACCTGCACCAAGCCGGGCGCAGGGGCGGTCACGCGCACGTCTAGCGTGTCCTGCCGCGCGCCCTCAAAGGAGCTGGTATGGCGGCGGGCCGCCGAAAGAGTGCCGGCGCTTTCGTCGAAGCGTTGCACCGCGAAGCCGGCTGCGAGCGCGGCCCGTTTGCAGACCAGCGCGACGGTGCGGCTATCGGCGGCGTCGAGCGTGCGCGTGGCAAAAGGCGGCGGCGACCAGCGGGCGGCAATCGCGGCGGGGAACTTCGCTCCCCCACCCCCGCTCGAGCAACCGGAGACGAGCGCGAAACCAAGGGAGAGAAACCCGGCCGCGATGGCCGGCGGGGATGCGGGGCTCATCACTTGGATTTGCCTCCAGCGGGCTGTTGCTGTGAGAGACAATGCAGAGTGCCGAGTCCCCAGATCAGGTGATAGCAATCAATGCCGATCGTCTCGCGGCCCGGGAAACAGCCCCCGATGATTCCAAGCGCGCGGGCATCGGGTCCGGGCTGGCGGAAGGTGGGCACAAGAACCGCGCCGTTAATGACGAGGTAGTTCGCATAGCTGGCCGGGACACGCTGGCGGTTGAAGCCAAAGGGGCGGGGCATCGGAAGCTCGACGATGTCGAACTTCTTGCCGGCGGGGGTGCGGAAGCTGCGGAGACGCTCCAGGTTGGCAGCGAGGATCTCGTGGTTTTTATCATTCGGATTCGCTTCGACGCAGGTAATGAAACCGTCGGCTTTGTAAAAGCGCGTCATGTCATCAATGTGTCCGTCGGTGTCGTCGCCGACGATGCCCTCGCCGAGCCAGAGGAAGCCGGTCACGCCGAGGTAATCGCTGAGAATGCCCTCAATCTGAGCGCGGTTCAGATGCGGGTTACGATTCGGGTGGAGCAGACACTGCTCGCTGGTGAGGAGGAGCCCCTCGCCGTTCACCTCGATGGAGCCTCCCTCAAGCACCATTTCATGCACGAAGCGGCGGAGTTTGATCGCCTTCTCGATGCTGGGCGGGATTTCGTTGTCGAGATCGTAGGGCGGGTATTTGCCGCCCCAGGCGTTGTAGGCCCAGTCGGTCAACGCGACCTCGCCGGTCGTGGTGTGCTTCACGAAAATCGGTCCGTGGTCGCGGCACCAGGCATCGTTGGTCGGATGATCGAAAAAGTGAACATGCGTCATGTCTGCGCCGGCCCTGGCACACATTTTTTTTGCGCGGGCGTGCAGTTTTTTGGCGGCGTTGATGCGCACACCCTCGAAGCGGCTGATCGCCGCGACGATACGGGCGAAGGCGTAGGGCACGGGCCGGAACTGGCCGGGCCAAGAGTCGTAGTTGTGCGGCCATGACAACCAGACCGCCTCCTGCGGCGCCCACTCGGCCGGCATTCGGAATCCGAGGGCGGCGGGCATGACCGGGGCGGCCGGAACGCGCGGCGCGGCGCGCGAAGCGGCGGGCTTCTTTGGAGGCACGAGTTTGGGTGTGCCCGCTTTTTTCGAGACAGGTTTTACGGAGGCCATGGGCTGCGCGGGCGGCTTAATCGATGAAGCGCTTGGTGAGATCGCCGTAGGCGTCTATCCGCCGGTCACGGAGGAAGGGCCAATGGGTGCGGGTGACGTCCACCTTGGAGAGGTCAACCTCTACGAGCATAACCTCCTCCTCCTTGACTGAGGCTTTGGCGAGAAGCTGCCCGGACGTGCCGGCGACGAAACTCTGGCCCCAGAACTCGAGACCATCGCCACCGACGCCCTTGATTTTCTCGTGGCCGACGCGGTTGATCGCGGCGACATAGCAACCGTTGGCAACCGCGTGCGAGCGCTGGATGAGCTCCCAGGCGCCGTGCTGGTTGACGCCGTATTCGGCTTTCTCGGACGGATGCCAGCCGATGGCGGTCGGGTAGAAAATGATTTCCGCACCCTGCATGGCGGTGAGGCGGGCCGCCTCTGGATACCACTGATCCCAGCAGACGAGCACGCCGATGCGCCCGAATTTCGTATCCCAAGCGCGGAAGCCGGTGTCGCCGGGGGTGAAGTAAAACTTCTCGTAGAAAAGCGGATCATCCGGGATGTGCATCTTGCGGTAAATGCCGAGCACAGAACCGTCGGCATCAATGATTACGGCGGTATTGTGGTAAAGTCCGGAGGCGCGTTTCTCGAAAAGCGAGGCGATCATGACGACGCCGTATTTTTTGGCCAGCTTGCGAAAGGCGACGGTGCTGGGCCCATCGGGAACAGACTCGGCAAGGCCGAAATTGGCGTGGTCCTCGCTCTGGCAAAAATACTGCGAGCGAAACATTTCCTGGGTGCAGATGATCTGCGCGCCGCGCTTGGCCGCCTCCTCGGCGAGCACCAGGGCCTTGGTGAGATTGGCCTTGGGGTCGGCGAGACAGGAATGCTGGAGCAGCCCGAGCGTGACAGTTTTGGAGGAAGGCATGGGCGGGTTAATAGACGACCTTGTTGAGCGGATACTCGACGATACCCTCAGCGCCATGGGCCTTCAAAGCGGGAATGATTTCACGCACCACGCTCTCATCAATGATGGTCTCAAGGGCGATCCAGTCCGGGTTGCTTAGCGGGGAAATGGTGGGGTTGCGGAGTGCGGGCAACGTGGCGGTAACGGCATCCAGCGCCGAACGGGGGAGATTCATTTTAAGCCCGACCTTGCTGCCGGCTTCGAGAGCGCCGCGGAGGAGAAGGGCGATAATCTCGATCTTGCGGCGCTTGGCGGGATTTGCCCACGCCCCCTTGTTGGCGATGAGCTTCGTGTTGGTTTCGAGGAGGGTGTCCACGATGCGAAGATTGTTTGCGCGTAAGGAGGAACCCGTCTCGGTGATGTCCACAATGGCGTCCACGAGATCGGGGACTTTGACCTCGGTCGCGCCCCACGAAAACTCGATGATCGCGGGAATCTTGCGGTCGGCAAACCAGCGTTTAGTCGTCTCCATGAGCTCGGTGGCGACACGTTTGCCGGCGAGATCGGCGGCGGTTTTTACCGGCGACGAATCGGGCACGCAAAGGACCCAGCGGGATTTGAGCGTGGAAGCGCGGCTGTAAACGAGGTCGCAGACCTCGACGACGTCAGCATTGTTTTCCTGCACCCAGTCCCACCCAGTCAGGCCGCAGTCGAAGAAGCCGTTTGCGACGTAGCGGGCAACCTCTTGGGCTCGCACGAAACGACCGTCTAATTCGGGGTCGTCGATGGAAGGTTTATAAGAACGCGAGCTGGTGGTGATTTTCCAGCCAGCCTTGGCGAACAAGGCCTTGGTCGAATCTTCCAGGCTGCCCTTTGGCAAACCGAGCATGAGGAGTGGAGCGGAGGCAGACATCGCCTTTACGGAGCGCGCCGAGGGCGGTCGCTTCAAGCCAAATTCAATTGCGAATAGGTCGAACGATTTGATTAACCAAAAAACGGCCTTGGAAACCGCGGATTGCGCCGATAAGCGCAAGTGCTAGATGAATTGAATCTTTTCAGCAGCGTGACTCAAAAGAGCTCGCGCTGGGTGTAACGCGACCTGGCCTCTTCAAGGGTGGTTCGCATTTCCATCGCACCCAATGTATCAAACAGAGTCGTCAGGTTTGGCTGACCTTGCCGAAGCTCCGGTAAAGATAACTGCAGATTGAGCGTGGTGAGCCGGAGATTTAAGCGTAATCGCTCCGCCGCTTCACGCAGGGGAACACGGAACCGCTCGGGCTCGATCGACTCAGCTGCCGCAATCAAGCCCTCAAGGCTGCCATGACTCGCAAGCCACTTGGCGGCGGTCTTTGGCCCGACTCCGGACAATCCAGGGATATTATCCGAAGCGTCACCCATCAGAGCCAGATAGTCCGCAATCTGCGACGGCAGGACTCCAAACTTCTCTTGCACTCCCGCCGCATCAAGTCGGCGCCAACCAAGTTTGGGTTGGGCAGACGGCGGCGGCAGTAATAGCTTAATACGTTCCGAGACAATTTGGGCAAAATCCTTGTCTGAACTGACAATAAGAACTTCGTCGCCTTGCGAGGCGCAACGGACTGCACATGAGGCAAGCAGGTCATCGCTCTCGACTCCATTCTGCTCCACCGCGGCGAGGCCGAGCGAGATCGTCAAGGACTTCACGTAGGGAATCTGCTTTGCCAGTTCTTCCGGCATTTCCTTTCGCTGGGCCTTATACTCGGGATGCAAAGCCAGGCGATCCTGAGCTCCGCCCAAATCAAAAAACACCACCGTGTGATCAGGCTTCTCCTGATCCGTAAGCCGCCAGAGCGATTTTATCCACCCGTGCAGTGCATTGGTGGGAAACCCATCTGCACGCGTCAGACCCGGCGTTGCAAAAAAGCACCGATACATGAGGTTGAAACCGTCAAT
>CAMDHP010000075.1 GCA_945898185.1 Akkermansia muciniphila
CTCCGCCCATGCGCTACATCTCCACCCGCGGTCTCGCTCCTTCCCTCGGCTTCTCCGACGCCGTCGCCACCGGCCTCGCGCCCGATGGCGGACTCTACCTACCCGAGACGCTCCCGAAATTCGCCGCCGCCGATCTGGCGGGCTTCGGCGCGCTTTCGTATCCGGAGCTGTGTTACGCGTTCATATCGCGTTTCGCCACCGACATCCCGGCCGAGACCCTTCGCACGCTCATCGCCAAAAGCTACACCACCTTTTCCCACCCCGAAATTGCCCCGATCGTGAAGCTCGACGAGCGCACCTACGTGCTCGAACTCTTCCACGGTCCGACCCTCGCCTTCAAGGACTTCGCCCTCCAGCTCCTCGGCAACCTCTACGGCAACCAATGCGCAGTGCGCGGCCAGACCATCAACGTCCTTGGCGCCACTTCGGGCGACACCGGCGCGGCCGCCATCCACGGCCTGCTCGGAAAACCCGGCACCGCCATCTTCATCGTTTACCCGGACGGCCGCACCTCGCCGCTCCAGGAGCGCCAAATGGCCTGCACCGGCGCGGCCAACGTTCACGCCCTCGCCATCACCGGCACCTTCGACGACGCCCAGGCCGCACTCAAAGAGCTCTTCGCCGACCAGGAATTCCGCACCCGTCACCGTCTCAGCGCGGTCAACTCCATCAACCTCGCCCGCATCCTCGCCCAATGCGTTTATTACCTCTGGGCCTACCTGCGTCTGCCCGCCGGCGTGCGCGATGAAATAGAGTTCGTCGTCCCGACTGGCAATTTTGGCAACGTGCTCGCCGGCTGGCTGCTCCAAAAAATGGGCGTGCCCCTGCGCGGCTTCCGCGTCGCGACCAACCAGAACGACATCCTCCACCGCCTCTTTACCACTGGCGACTACCGCGTCGGCGCCGTATCCCCTTCGCTCGCGCCTTCGATGGACATTCAGGTTTCGAGTAATTTTGAGCGTTTTCTCTACTACAGCGTCGGGCAAAACCCCGCCAAGGTCCGGGAGATCATGGAGACTTTTAAGACCACCGGCAGCTACACCTTTCAGTCCTTCGACCGCGACACCTTTACGGCGTCGCGCTGCACCGATGCCGAGATTCCAGGCATCATCCGTCAAGTGTATCAGGACTTTGATTACATCGCCGATCCGCACACCGCCTGCGGCTTCAAATCCCTGGCGAAGGATCGCCCGAGCATCATTCTCGCCACCGCCAGCCCGGCCAAGTTTCCAGACACCATCATCTCCGCCATCGGCATCGAGCCCATGCACCCGAGCCTGGAGGCGCTAAAAGCCCGCCCGCTGGTGAAGCACCTCATGCCCGCCGACGCAGCCACCCTGCGCGCCTACATCGACGTCCACGCGGTCTGATCGGGGGCGCAGCTGATCGGAAAGTAGCAAAAATGAGTGTGCTTGCGCGCGCTGGGTCGCGGTCGGGCGGATTTTTTGCGGGAAAAGAACGGCCCGCAGTCCGCGTGCCAGCACGGTCCTCTTCCTAGGGGGATAACAACGTCGCGGATAAAAGAGCCTTTTTTCACGCAAAGTCGCGATGCAAAGGGGGCAACGACCAGAAACTGGAACGCTCCTCCGCTTGTCTTCGCGCCTCTGCGTCTTGGCGTTAAAGTCTGAAAGCCAGGGGAGGTTGGTATAGCCCAATCTCGCGCTCGAATTAGGTCGTCAACGGCGGTGTGGCGGCGCAGGCCGTGGGTCCAGAGCAGGCGACCGACGCCATAAAGCGCGATGAGAACTCAGGGATGCCATCGGGCTCGCGGGCCTCGTGGGTTTGGCGAAGAGCGCGTGACCGTTGAGCGAGCCAGACCGCGAGCCAAAATTTCTGAGCTCTTCGTCGCCGCCGCCCACCCTATCCCACTTTTCCTCGGCAAGTCCCCATTCCCCACTCATCTGGAGAGTGCCCGCCCGCACGCTTGCTTCCCGTCGCGCTTCCCCTCCAAGTTAAGTGTCCATGACCGACACCACCGTTCGTTTACAAAAGTTCATCGCCGATTCCGGCGTGTGTTCGCGTCGTGCCGCAGAGGTCCTCATCGCGGAAAAAGGCGTGTGGGTTAATGGCATCGCAGCCGTGCTCGGCCAGAAAATCAACCCGTCCTCCGACAAGGTCACCGTCAACGGAAAAACCGTCCGCTCCGTAGCCCAGCCAAAAATCACGTTCGCACTCAACAAGCCGCGCGGCCTCATCTGCTCAAACGACGATCCGTTCAACCCCGAGACCATCTTCACCTTGCTCCCTCGCGAGTTGGAAAAGTTTCGCTTTTTCACCGCCGGCCGCCTCGACAAGGATAGCGAGGGCCTCGTCATCATCACCACCGATGGAGACCTCGCCCAACGCCTCACCCACCCGAGTAATCAGGTCGTCAAACGTTATTTGGTCGTGCTCGAAAAGGGTTTCTCTCGCGAAAAAATCCCGCGTCTCATCAAGGGTATCACCATCGAGGGCGAACTTTTGAAAGTCGAATACGCCAACCTCATCAACGCAAACGCCGGCGGCCTCGCCACCTCGCTCGATGTGCACATGCACCACGGCAAGAAGCGCGAGATTCGCCAGCTCTTCCTCGCCCTCGGCCACCCCGTAAAACGCCTCAAACGCTACCAGATCGGCGCCTTCCCTTTGCGTGGAATCCCGTTGAGGGCCGGCCAGCAACTTTCACCCTCCCAGATCGAGTCGCTCTTTGCCCTTCCCGGCATTGCCCCTCGCCCGTCTTCACTCCGTCTTAACGCCAAACCTAAATCACCCCGCACTTCTTCCAAACGTCATGAAACGTAACCAGCTCACCTCCCTCCTCACCGCTGCGCTCTGCGCCACCGGCATCCTCTCAAGCCGCGCCGCCGAGCTCGCCGAGACCGCCACCGCCTACGCTTCGCCGGACGCCTCCAGCACCGTCCTCGGCACCGCCAAGGCCGGCTCGCTCATCGCCACCGCTCCGGCCCCATCCGGCTGGCAAGCCGTCGAACTCGCCGGCCCCCACACCGTTTACGTCACTGAGAAGGACACATTAAAAGACTTCGATGTCCGCCCGGGCGCAGCCTACCTCGCCGCCCCCCGCTCCGACGCCGCCGTCGTCGGCCTCGCCGGCACGAAGGACGCCGTCCAGTTTGCCGACATCGCCGGTCGCTTCAATAAATTCTCCCTCAACCGCACCTTGGTTGGCTACGTTCGACTCCCGGTCTCAGCCGTCGCCCCGATCGAGACTCTCCCCTCCGCGCCTCCCGCCCCCATCGAGACCGCCTACGCTCCGGCTCCAGCACCCTCAACTCCCGCCGGCACTTTCGCCACCGATGCGAATGTTCTTCGCCAGGATATCCCCGCCTCCTCCCCCGTCGGCGCAGGCCAAGGCCTCGGCGCCGGCGAGCCACAACTCGCCCGCATCTTTTTCGGCACCATCGCCTCCACCCGCAATCCCTTGCGCCCCCGCCGGCCCCACGATTTCCAGCTCAACGACAACAACGGCAACCGCTTCGCCTTTCTCGATACCAGCAACCTCCTTCTTACTGAGAAGCTCGAGACTTTCATCGGTCGCAATGTGAATATCCTCGGCACCGCCGTGCCCGCACCCGGTTCACGCGATCTTATCATCCACGTCGAGTCCCTCAACCTTCGCTGAGCGCCGCCACCCATGGAGCTCATTGATGGCAACCAGATCGCAGCAACCCTCGTCGCAGAACTGAAGGCGCAAGTCGCCGCCATTCCCGGCCGCCGCCCCTGCCTTGCGCTGGTGCGAGTGGGCGAGGACGCCGCCTCCGTCTCCTACGTGAAGAAAAAGGAGAAGACCGCCGCCGAGATCGGCATCGAGAGCCGCATCATCCTGCCTCCCGTCACCATTCCGCAGGCCGAGCTCGAGAAACTCATAGACGACCTCAATGCCGACCCCGCCGTGGATGGCATCCTGGTCCAATCCCCCCTCCCCAAGCCGCTCAATGAGCAGGCCGTCTTCAGTCGCATCGCCCCGCAAAAAGACGTGGACGGTTTCCACACCGTCAACATCGGCAAGATCGCACAGGAGGACTCCACCGGCTTCGTCGCCTGCACCCCCGCCGGCATCATGGAGCTGCTCGCCCGCTCCGGCACCGACCTCGCCGGCAAACACGTCGTCGTCCTCGGGCGCTCCCTCATCGTCGGAAAGCCCGTCGGCCTGCTCGCCCTCCAGAAAAAAGCAGGCGCCAACGCCACCGTCACCTTCTGCCACTCCGGCACCCGTGACCTACCCTCCATCACCCGCCTCGCCGATGTCCTCATCGCCGCCATCGGGCGCGCCGAGTTCGTCACCGGCGACATGATCAAGCCCGATGCCGTCGTCATTGATGTTGGCATCAATCGCGTCTCCGATCCGTCCAAGAAATCCGGATACAAACTCGTCGGTGACGTCCACTTCGACTCCGTCGCTCCGCTAGCGACTAAGATCACCCCCGTTCCCGGCGGCGTCGGCCCCATGACCGTCTGCATGTTGATGAAGAACACCGTCAAAGCGTGGACGCTCGGCCGCAGCTCGACCGCCTGAGGCCTTTCGATTTCTTCCGCCCCGCCCCCGCCGCTTTTGTGAACACACCGTCCAAGGTTCTCGTCGTTAATGATCAAGCTGTGAACGTGCAGCTCCTCCAGCACGCGCTCGAAAACGAGAAGATCAACGTCATCACAGCCTCCAACGGTCCAGACGCCCTGAAGCTCGCGGAGCGCGAGCAACCCGATTTGATCCTACTCGACGTGCTGACGTCGGAAATGGACGGCATCGAGGTTTGCCAGCGTATCCAGACGAGCCCCGCCCTAAAAACTACCCCCGTTATCCTCCTCACCGCCCGCAATTCGAAAGAGGCACAACTCGTCGGCCTCGGCGCTGGCGCGGTGGACTACATCACCAGACCCATCGACCTCCAAGAAACCGTCGCCCGGGTTCAGACCCAGCTTCGCGCCCTGCAAGTAGACCGAGAGATGATCGAGCTCCAAGGCCGGCTTCAGGAGACGCGCCGCACCGCCGCCGTCGGCGCCATGACCCAAGGCATCGTCCACAATCTCAACAACCACCTCGGCATCGTCCTCGGTTATCTCGAACTGATCCGCCTCGGTGCAGATAAGCCGGCCTCCGTTCGAGCAAGCGCCGATAGCCTGGATGTCGCCGTGCAGCGTATCATCTCGATCATCAGCCAGCTCTCTTCGCTTGCGGTGAAATCCCGCCTGCCCACATCCCCCTGCCCCCTCAGCAGACTGATCGCCTCCACTCTGCGCCGTTTCCACGCCGAGCTCGGGCAGGCGGCACCGATCACAGTCATTAATCCACTGGGAAACCTGCCCATCCACACCCATATTGAGGTGTTTGAAAACTGCCTGATACAACTTCTGGTCAACGCCCACGAGAGCTACGGCGAAAGCCACGAGGGACCGCGAAAGATCACACTGCGCACAAGTGTGGAATCGTCCGGTCCCGACGCGACCGGCACCAAGCTACGCATCCAGATCGAAGACGAAGGCAGAGGACTGGATCCACAAACTCGCAACCACCTGTTCGAACCCTTTGTGAGTAGTAAAAACACTGTCGGAGTCGGCATGGGTCTGACCGTCGCGCGCCATTCGTTGCGCAACGTGGGCGGCGACATCACCCTCACCAATAACCCCGCCGGCGGCGTGATCGCGATCCTAACCCACCCGACCGACTGCCCGCCAGCAGTCACAGCTCGAGGCGATAAATCCTAATTTTAAAAGCCGTAGAATCATGCCTCGAATCCCGGGATTCGCCGCTCTGATTCCTTGGGATTTATCTCATTTATAGTTCGCTCGAAGGCCTCCGGTAGCGGGAGACGCCATGCGACCCGTGCTTGCAATCAGGGCGCATTTCGCTGCCCGCTAACTGGACGCTAAAGCCTCAAGGCAATTGGTATTTGGTATTAGCCGCTCAGTATTTTTAGATTTTGGTTCTCACAATAATGTCTCTCCAAGTCACTTTTCTCGGGGCCGGTCGCATGGCCTCCGCAATCGTGGACGGCTTGCTTTCCCGTGGCGCCGCCACCCCGGCACAACTCGCCTGCCTAGGCGGCGCGGGCCCCAGCGCGGACACCCTCGCCGCCCGCACTGGCATCCGGCTCGCGACCGATCTGGAGGACCTCCTTAGGAACGCCGACCTCGTCGTCGTCGCCTTCAAACCCCAGCACCTCGCCAGGGCCGACCCGCGTCTCGCGGAACTCACGCGTGGCAAACTCGTGCTGTCCGTGCTCGCCGCCAAAACCCTCGCCCGCCTCGGGAAGACTTTCCCCCACGCCCGCAACATCGTCCGCACCATGCCCAACACCCCCGCCGCCATCGGCGCGGGCATCACCGGCTGGTGCGCCGCCCGGGCACTCTCCGCCGACGACCGCGCCACCGTCACCGCGCTGCTCGGCGCTATCGGCCGCGAGATCGAATTACCCGAGGAACAATTGGACGCCCTCATGGCCGTCAGCGGCTGCGGTCCGGCCTTTGTTTTCGAGTTCACCGCCGCCTTGCGCGAAGCAGGCATCGCCGCCGGTCTCAGCCGCGAGGCCGCCGCCCTCCTCTCGCTCGAGACTGTGCTCGGCGCCGCCAAACTCATGGCCGCCACCGGGGCAGAGCCCGAGGATTTGCGCAATCAAGTCACCTCGCCCAACGGCACCACCTACGCCGGTTTGCAGGTCATGGCCGCTCGGGATTTTCGCGGCATGTTGCGCGACACTGCCCTCGCCACCAAGGCACGCTCCGCCGAGCTTTCCGCGCAGGACTAATATTCCATATCTCGGATTTTTTCGGATTAGCCACAGAGCGGAGCCGGAGCCCAGACACAGCGTTCACAGAGGAAAGGACAAACGGGTTCAGCTCTCGGTGCCATCTGTGTCGGAGCTCTGTGTTCTCTGCGGTGAAAAACTAATCGATGGAGTTACGAAGGGGTTCCGAAATTTTTAGTGTGACTGCATACTAGGCGTCCCTCGCGCCTCGCGAATTTCGCTTATAATTTCTTTCTAAGCAGCGCAACTCCTGCTCCGTCATGGCCCGCCACCCAGGGCAGCGCCACCCCTTCGCGCTCGAGCTTAAAATCCGCACCGGGCGCGCTGCGCAAAAACGCGGCGACCACGCCCTCGTTTTCTTCGGCGTCAATGCTGCACGTGCTGTAGACCAAACGTCCGCCCGGCTTGAGCCAGCGCGCCGCTCCTTCGAGTAACTCCACTTGCTGCTTGGCGTGTTTTCCAAAATCCGCCGGCTGCAGCCGCCACTTCACATCCACGCGATGCCGCATGACGCCGCTGTTCGTGCAGGGAGCGTCCACCAGCACCGCATCGAAGGTCCCCGGCACCATGCCCATGAGGCTCGATGCCCGGCGAAGATCACCTTCGATTCGTTTCGCCGCCACGCCTGCCGGCGCACGGGTGAGATTCTCAGCCAGCCGATCCTGCCGCGCTCCGGGCACGTCGAGAGCCACAAGATGTCCGGTCCCCATGCGATCGGCCATGGCGAGGCTTTTCCCGCCCGGCGCGGCGCACGCGTCAATGATGCGCTCGTCCGCCTTCGGATCGAGCAGCTCGACCGCCAGTCGCGTGCCGGGATCTTGCAAATAAACCCGACCGGCTGCCAGCGCGCGTCCGACTTCTGGCCAGTGCCCTCCTTTTACAAGAAAATGATCCGGCCACTGCGTCGGCTCCAGCCAGGCGCGCTCCTCAGCCGTTGGCTCGCCTGGCCCGCGCCAGCGCGCATGAACCGGTGCCGGTTGCTGATTCCACTCGAGCAACGTGCGCGTGCTCTCCGCGCCGAACTGCGCCAGCCACCGCTCCACCAACCAGTCGGGGTGCGAGAAAAACGTGCCGAGCTGCGCCGCTGTTGCAATTTTCCCGGGCACCGCCTGCGCCGCTAGAGCCTCGGCTAGTTTGCGAACCACGGCGTTCACGAGGCGCGCCTCGGATTCACTGGCAAGTTTTTTAGTCTGCGCCACAGCATGGTGGCCGACTTTCGCCGCCAGCCCTTCGCCGCCGCCTTCGATCAATTCGTATCCGGCAAGCAACAACACCGCCATCACCCGCGTGCGCGGACGCAGGCGCACCAGCGTCGCCACCAGCGCCTCGATGCGCCCGTAGTTGCGAATCGCACCATAGAATAAATGCTGGCAGCGCGCCCGAGCGCCACCGCTCAGTTGCACCGTGTCCAGCAGTGCGTCCGCCCGCACCTCTTCGTCGAGCCAACGCACCAGCAGGCGCGCCGCGACTGGCCAGGCGTCAGATTGGACCATCACGTTTTCTTCGTTCATAAGGGTCCAGACCCTCCCGCCGCCCCCGCGCAACGCAATCTTGAAAGCGAAGTTCGCCGCAGCGGTTGACACCTGCCCGTTACATCCGCTTAGATCACCGACCCTGTTCGTCAACACCTACGCCATGACTCCCGAAGCCGTCTCCTTGCTCATCGCCAAAAACCCGTCTCTCAAGACCGCCAAAGCCAAACTTGAGGCGATGAAGGCCGGTGCCTACTGCGTCCACCGCAGCTGGGGCTTCGGTCAGATCCAGAGCTACGACGAGGTCTCCCACCGTCTAATCATAGACTTCGCCACCAAGAACGCCCAGTCCATGGACCCCACGTTCTGCGCCACCACCTTGGACGTCCTTCCCGCAAACCATCTCCTCGTGCGCAAGGAGACCGAGCCCACCGTCATCGCCAAGCTCATCGCAGATAACCCCGCTCAGCTCGTAATCGAGGCCCTCGCCGCATACCCGAACAACGCCGCCACCGCCATCGAGCTCGAAATCATTTTCGCCCAGGTGCTCGGCGAGGAAAAATTCAAGAAATGGTGGGCCACCGCCAGGAAAGCGGTCGCCAAGGACCCGCGCATCGCCGTTCCAGTCAAAAAGACCGAATGCTATTTTCTTCGCGATATCCCCGTTTCCACCGAGGACGAGCTGACCGAATCTTTCAACTCCACCCGCTCCGCCCGCCGCCGCATCCTTCTCGCTGAGAAGCTCGTGGACACCGCCGGCAAGCAGGACATCAAGGCCGACCTCCCCACCATTCTCACCGCCGTCACCGAGGCCGTGAAGACCAGCAACCAGCTCGACTCCGCCGAGCGGCTCTACGGCGCCGCCGTTCGCGATCGTCTCGCCAAACTCGCCGGCGTCGATGCCGCCACCTTGGAGCCTTCCCAAACTTCCCTCGTCGCCAACGTCCGCGACCTTCCCGGCATCGTCGAGAAGCTGCCCGTCCAGTTCCAGTCCACCTTCCTTGAGCTCCTCCAAGAGGCCCACCCGCTCGAACACCGCGATATAATCATCAACCTGCTTAAGGTCTCCCAGGGCAAGTTTACCACCGAGTGCATTAACTTCCTCATCGAAAACGGTCACAGCGACGAGCTCTCCACCACCTTCAAGCGCTGGATGTCCGAGCAAAACCTCAGAGCACCAGTCCTTCACTGGATCGTCAAAAACCGCCACTCCAAGAAATTCTCAAAGCTGCTCGGCGACATGATCTCGCCCCGGCTCTTCAGCGCAATTTTCTACGCCATTGACTATGAGGCCCTTCAGGCCGCCTCCGCCCGTCGCATTCCGCTCGGCGACGCCCTCAGCGAAGACACCGAGCTCATCCCCGACCTGCTCGCCTCGGCTAACGGCGAGACCGCCCGCGACCTCGCGAATGCCCTACTCCTTAATCAGGGCTTCGAAGACCTCACCAAAAAATCCCTCCTCGCTCGCTTCATCAAACTCTTCCCCGCCATCCAATCCGTCATCGCCGGCGAGGGCGATTCCAAGGAGGAACAGCTCCTCGTTTCTCGTGAGAGCTACGAGCGCAAGCGCGAGGAATACGAGACCATCGTCTCCAAGAAGATTCCCGACAACTCCAAGGCCATCGCCACCGCTCGCGAACACGGCGACTTGAAGGAGAACTCCGAATACAAGATGGCCAAACAGGATCAGACCGTGCTCATGGCCCAAAAGGGACAGCTCGAGAAAGACCTCAGCCGCGCCCGCATCTCCGACTTTAAGGAGGCCAGCACCGATCAGGTCGGCGTGGGCAGCGTCGTCGAGCTCACCGTCGGCTCCAGTAAGAAGTCGATTCGCTACACCATCCTCGGCGCTTGGGACAGCGTGCCCGACCAGAACATCGTCTCCTACAAGACCCCGCTCGGCCAAGCCCTGCTCGGAAAGAAGGCCGGCGAATCCGTGAAAGTGAAAATCGGCCGCGAAGAGGAGAACTACAACTTGGTCAAAATCTCCCGCTACGCCGACAGCGTCGCCTAAACCGCGGACGCACACTGCGTCTCCCGTAAAAACCGCACCCTTCACGGATGCGGTTTTTTTACGCCTGCGCAGGTCATGGCGCCCTCGGACCCACGTTCCTCATGACCCGCGCATTTTCACCAGAACCGCGGCCGTTTTATTTCGCTGCTTTCGCTAACAACGAAGCCGCGGCTGCCGTCTTGCCGTGCCCCGCGCTCAGCCCTGCCCGCGGCCCCTGTCCGTATGCACGCGCAAAGACCTTGTAAAACTGGGCATAGCTGCCAAAGCCCGCCGCATAAACTAGCTCGGTGATCGTGCGTCCATCGCCCGCGCGTCTCAGCTCCAGGAAGCGCCCCAACCGCGCCGAGTTGCGATAACGACTCAAGGGCACGCCCACCTGCCGCGCAAACACCCGGCTCAGATACGCCGCACTCACTCCGCACCGCTTTCCCAACCGCGCCAGATCATCTCCCCATTCTTCTTCGCCGAGGCACGCCAGCGCCTTGCGCACGCCTGGATGCAACGCCACCGCCCCTTGCGCTACAAGCTCCCCGCGGTGACATCGCCAGCAAAGGAGCAACAGGTGCCGAAGCGCCGCGTTAAGCGCATCCGGGTCACCGTGCTCAAAGGAAAAACTAGAGCCCACGCCAAATCCCGCCTCCCGATTCAACACATCACCGTCCAGCCCGTCCGCCACCGTTACTTCCATCGTGCGGCGGATAAGGTCAAAAATCGCCGGCTCCAGCATCGTGCTCAACACCCCGTCCACCTCTGAGTGCTCGCGCCGCAACCCTTCGTAACCCACCCCGCGCGCCGCCGCCGCAATCAACTCGGGCTTGAAAACCGCGACATAATTCTGCGCATCATCCGAACGATCCACTAGCTGATGCTCCTGCGCCGGAAACATCCACAAGAGAGCGCGTTGACCAAAAGTGAAGCGCCGCCCGCCCACCACATACGTAATCGTTCCGCGCACCACCACATTCAACTCCAGCTCCACATGATGATGCGGCTTAAGCACGGGCGGATTCCGTGCCGATTCAGCCAAAAAAAGAAACCCGTCATAGCCTTCCCTCAACTTCAAATTCTCCAGCAT
>CAMDHP010000076.1 GCA_945898185.1 Akkermansia muciniphila
CCTCTGGTAAAGGAGAGAGGGATTCGTGGTCACGCCCGGGTTAATGCCGGGTTGATTCGGCTCGAGCTTCGCGCTCGCGGCGAAATTCTCCAACGCACCGTCCCAATCACGCGCATGGTAGCGGGCGAGCCCCTCGGCAAAAAGTGCCAGCCCTTCGCTTGTCGCCGGGCTCACCGCGGTCGTCAGCCCCACTATTTCATGCACCGGCACAGGCGCATTACGCCCTTTCACCACGATCCGGCCGAGGGGGCGGAATACCACGTCATCCGCTTGCACCGCAACGCAGGCGGCGCGTGTGACCTCGGTGCACATCGCGTAAACTCCAAAGAATTTCGCGCCCGATTCCATGCGCGCGGCCAGATTCACCGTGTCTCCCATCATCGTGTAGCTAAAGCGGGTGTTGCTACCCATGTTGCCAACCACCGCGCGACCGGAATTAAGACCGATGCGGGTTTGCAAACCGAGCACGATCTCGGGCCAGCCCTTCTCCGACTCGTGCGACCACTTCGTGCGTAACTCGGTGATTCGGCGCTGCACCCGAAGAGCGGATAAACAGGCCTTGTGTGCATGGTCGGGCAAGGCCAGCGGCGCACCATACATCGCGACGACGGCGTCGCCGATGTATTTATCAAGCGTTCCGCCCTCGGCCTGCACGATGTCGGTGCACGCGGTGAGATACTCGTTCATTAACTCGACGAGTCGCGGCGGCGACAGCACCTCCGAGAAGGTAGAGAACGCCTGAATGTCGCTGAAATACGCGGTGATCTCCTCTTCCACTCCTCCGAGCTGCGGCTCGCTGCCCGAGTCCACCATCTGCGCCACCACCGCGGGCGCGAGGTAGGTGCCAAACATACTTTTAATGCGGCGCTTCTGCTTCTGTTCAAAAACGAGCTGTGCAACCAACCCGCCGAGTAGGGCCGTGAGCGTGGCACCGGTGGGAGCGGTCATGGGCAACACCCAGTCCCACGCCGAAAAAGCCATGAAACACCCTGCGATATAGCCCGCGAAGACGAGCGCCCCGGCCACCCGCAACCAAACGCTCCGCAGCCCGTTAGCGAGCAGCAAGGGCACCGCCACTCCGGCTAGGCCCACCGCCGCCAGCCAGTCCAACCAGGCAGGCATTTCCCGCAGAAAACGCCCGCTCACGATGGTCTTCACCATGTTGCCATGCACTCCGACCTTCGGCACCGGCAAGGAATCGAGGGAGGTCGGCGCGAGGTCCTGCATGAAGGGATCCACCGGCCCGATCAGCACCACGGCATCGCTGAAATCATTCGCCTCGAAAAACTCTTCCGCTCCCGCGCGTTCTTCCGCGTCCGTGGACTCCAGCATCTGCGATGCGAGCAGCAGCTGATGGATGCTGTGACGCGGATTAGTGGGGTGAAGCCAGGGCGAAAACCAGTTAATCCCTACCGCCTGCCCCTCCGTGAAAGGGATGTTTCGCACCAGCGTGCCGTCGCCCGCGCGGAGCTCGACCCGGTCTTTGGTGAAACTCACATCCTCCGGCCTCACGCCCAAGTGCATACGCGCCAGCTCGAGCGAGAGTTGGTAATAGGTGCGACCCGGCACGGGAGCGAAAAGCCGCACTTCCCGGGTGAGGCCGCCCACGGTGTCAATGAGTCCAACATTCGGCGGCGTGAAGGTGATCGAGCCCAACGGCCACTCCGGCAGCTCAGGCGGATCGATGTCCTGCTCGCGATCGCCAACGAGAGGGAAGCTCCGTTGCTGCAGCGTCCCATCGGCCGCGAATTGCGTGCCGCCGGCATACGACGCCGCCAGCACCACTGGCGGGCCGCCAAAGAGGTAACGGCCAAACTCCTTATGCCCGCGCCGGATCACCGCGAGGTCGGCGATGTTAGGGATGCCCGCCTCGGAAAACACCACGTCAATCCCGACCGCCTTTGCGTTGCCTCGCTTGATCAGAGTCTCGCAGACCTTGGCAAAAATTCCGCGGTCCCACGGGAAACTACCGAGCTCCAGCGTCGCGTCGGTGTCGATATCCACATAAACCAGCTTGAGCGGTGAAGGCAGCGGACCGCGCACGCGAAAACGAGCATCCACCAGCATTTGTTCCAAAGGGCGCAATAGACCCGCTTGCGCGAGGCCGGCCCAGATGAGCCCGATTAACATCGCGCCGATTACGAACCAAAACCGGGTATTTTTAAGCAGCTTTAAACGCACGTCTTTCGACGTAGCTGCTTTGCCCCCCGCTTGCAATGGCCAACCCGACCTGCCCCAGGCCTGCTTCGCGATCATCTCCCCCCGAAGCCTTGAACCTAGAAACGGCAGCTCAAACTCACCGCGGATTACGCGGATCGAGCGGATAAAACAGGATGCAGAAGAAACCCCGCCTCAAAACGAGTCACCCAGCCGGTGAACTGCTGATATTCCGTAATTTTCTGACATCCGCGTTCATCCGCGTAATCCGCGGTTTCTAGCGCCGGTTTTAGGCTGAACGAGAGCTCAATTGCCCGCCACCGGTCGAGGGCCCCGTTCTGCTTTTGTGCCTGTTCGCGCTTTTTGCGGTCAATCCTGCCTTTGGCGTGCTGCTTTGGTGGATATGGGCGGCATTTTTCCTGATTCCCAAAAAAATACCTTGAACTCACCGCCTTGGCTCGTGACGTTTCGCCCTCCCGTTTTTGGTGCGATATCCAAGTGGCCAAAGGACGTTGACTGTAAATCAATTCAGCTTGCTGTTCGCTGGTTCGACTCCAGCTCGCACCACCACTCTCAAAACCCCGTCCCTAAGGTCGGGGTTTTTTGTGACCTTGGATTTTTGAGGCCAATTCCAGTTCGCGTTCAAAGTTGGCCTAATCTTGTCCGCTCGTAGCAGCTTGCTTGCACGCGATTTTTGAGGCCGGAGATCACGGAACCTTGGTTTGAGGCCAATTCCTTCAAGCTTTCAGCCTAGATTCGGCGGTTCAAACCGACCGCGGATTACGCGGATCGAGCGGATAAAATCGGATACAGAAAATACCACGAACCAAGGGAACTCACCCTGGTGGTGATGCATCGATAGTTGGCATTCGTCTGGTATCTGCGTTGATCCGCGCAATCCGCGTTTCCCATGCCGTTTTTAAGCTGAATCCCTCTCCGTGGCCTCTGTGCTACCTCTCGTGCCCTCTGTGTAACTCTCCCGATTCAAATCTGCCATCCACTGGAAAAGTCGAAGAGCTATATTTGGCTCGGTATCGTGCATCTCATCGCTGCCAACTGAGGAGTTCCGGTTAAACTTACCGCTTTCGATTCAATCAGTGCTTAGCTTCCCTGCACCGAACACCTTCCGCCGCCTCCCCGCCATGATCCTTCCGCTCGCCGAACTGGACCCCGTCGTGAAGACCTCGCTCTGGTCGCACCTCCTCACGGTCGGCGGTGTCGTGCTCGCGATCTTCGCGCTCGCCCGCCTGCTCGGAGAGCGCCGCCAGCCCGGCAACACCGTCGCCTGGCTCCTCAGCATCATCCTTGTGCCCTACGTGGGCGTGCCGCTCTTTCTCGTCTTCGGGGGGCGCAAAATAAAACGCCTCGCCGCCCGCAAGCGCCGCCTCCGCCACAATCTGCCCACCTTGCCAGCCGACCGGGCCCGCGCCGCCACGCTCGCTAACCCCACCGCTCAGACGATCGCCACCAACGGCGCCGGCGAGCCCCTCGGGGGCAACCAGGTGCGCCTCCTGACCACCGGCCTTGATGCCTACTTCGAGCTCGAGCGCCAGATCCTCGCCGCCCGCCACACCATCCACATCGCCACCTTCATCCTTGGCCGCGATGCGGTCGGCCGCCGCATCGTCAACCTCCTCGCCCGCCGCGCCCGCGAGGGCGTGCAGGTGCGCCTCCAGCTCGACGCCCTCGGCTGCTTTTTCTCCAGCAAACACTTCGTGGACCCCATTCGCGAGGCCGGCGGCGAGGTCGCCCGTTTTCTGCCCGTGCTTCCGCTCTCCTCGCGCGGCTCGGCAAACTTGCGGAATCACCGTAAAATCGCCGTCTTCGACCGCCACACCGCCATTGTTGGCGGCCACAACCTCGCCCGCGAATACATGGGACCCCATCCTTGGCGTAAACGCTGGGCCGATCTTGGCGCCGTCATTACGGGGCCCGCCGCCGGCCTGCTCGACGAGGTTTTCCTCGCTGACTGGTCCTTCGCCAGCCGCCAGTCGCTCGACACCCTGCGCCGCACGCTCGCGGCCTCGGCCGCCGCGTCGCCGAGCCCCGCATTCACGGGCGAAGACGCCAACGCCGAACTGCAAGTCGTCGCCAGCGGTCCCGATGTGACTGGCGATCCGCTTTACGAGGGCATCGTCTCGATGATCCAGGAGGCCACGCGAGGTATTTGGCTGGTCACGCCTTACTTTATCCCGGACGAGGTAATCCTGCGAATGCTCGTAGTGAAGGCCCGCGCTGGCCGGGATGTAACGCTCATCCTGCCCGCCCGCTCCAACCACCCCGTCGCCGACTATGCCCGGCGTCCCTACCTGCGCCAGCTCGTGCGCGCCGGAGCCCGCGTGCTGGCCTATGAGCCGCGCATGCTGCACGCCAAGGCGGTGATCGTGGATGAGCGCCTCGGCCTCATCGGCTCGGCCAACGTGGATATGCGAAGCCTGTTTGTGAACTTCGAGATCGGCGTGGTCATGCACAGCGCGCCCGAGGTTAAGGCCCTGAGCACGTGGGCCGGAGAACTCACGCGGGAGGCTCGCCCAATCACCCTTGGCCACCTCAAGCGCCGCCGCTTTCCGGCCAACCTCGCCGAGGATCTGAGCCGGCTCCTCGCGCCGCTGCTGTGAGGCTCTCCGAAATCAGGCGGCTAGAATTCGCTTTGAAATGCCCAATGCCGTTGGCAACTTTGCGCGCCTTGAAGTTAACCCGTTTTCAGCCGACCCAAGTGCGGGCGTTGCGGAAGAGGCGAAGCCAAGGGGCGTCTTCGTGGGCGCGCCAGTCGGGCGGGGCCCAGCTTTGTTGCACGACGCGGAAGACGCGCTCGGGGTGCGGCATCATCAACGTGACGCGGCCGTCGCGGGTGGTGATCGCCGTAGTGCCAAACGGGCTACCGTTGGGGTTGAGCGGGTAGTGCTCGGTGGCGCGGTGGTGGTTGTCCACAAAACGGGCGGCGACGAGGCCGGAGGTGCTGAACGCGGCGGCGGCATCGGCGGAGGGAAACTCAGTAAAACCTTCGCCGTGGGCGACGGCGATGGGGAGCACGCTGCCTTCCATGCCGGCGAAGAGCACGCTGGGGCTCTTCTCGATGAGCAGCGAGGCCACGCGGGCCTCGAAGCGCTCGGACTGGTTTTGCACGAAGCGCGGCCAGTTTTCCGCGCCAGGGATGATCGAGTTGAGGTTGCTCATCATCTGGCAACCATTGCATACGCCGAGCGCGAAGGTGTCGGGGCGGGCAAAGAAGGCGGAGAATTCGTCGCGGGCGCGCGGGTTGAAGAGGACGCTCTTGGCCCAGCCCTCGCCAGCGCCGAGGACGTCGCCGTAAGAGAAGCCGCCGCAGGCCACGAGGCCCCGGAAATCGCGCAGGCTGACGCGGCCGGAGAGAATGTCGGTCATGTGCACGTCCACGGCCTTGAAGCCGGCACGGGTAAAGGCGGCGGCCATCTCGACCTCGCCGTTCACGCCTTGCTCGCGCAAGATCGCCATGGGCGGGCGCACGGAACCGGAGCGTTTCACCGAGGACACGAGAGGAATCACAGAGGCCACGGAGGGACTGCTCTGCTTCGGCTTGGTGATTTGCTCGGTGATCTCTGTGCAAACTCCAGTGCCCTCTGTGTAATCATCAGAAAAACTGAAGGTGACCTTCGGCGAGAGGCCGGGGTTGGTGCGGTCGAGACGGAGGGCGTGCTCTTGCTCGGCGCAGGCGGGGTTGTCGCGCAGGGCGGCCATGCGGCGTGTGACGTCGCTCCAGATGTCGCGCAGGGCGGTGAGGGACTCCTTGAGGAGTTCGCGGCCACCTTGGCGGACGATGAAGGCGTGGTGGGAGTTGAGTGTGCCGATCTGGCCGACGCAGGTTTTGAGGCCGCTCGCGCGGAGGACAGCGGAGACGTCGTCGAGGTCGTCGTTGCGGATTTGGATGACGGCACCGAGCTCCTCGGCAAAAAGGGCGGCGAAGGAGTTAACGCCGGAGGGCAGGTCGAGGGTCACGCCGGTGTTGCCAGCGAAGGCCATCTCGACCGCAGTGGCGAAGAGGCCGCCATCGGAGCGGTCGTGGTAGGCGAGGAGTTTGCCTTCTCGGCCGAGTTGCTGGATGGCGTTCCAGAAACCCTTCAAGTCGGCGGGGGAATCCACGTCGGCGGGGGCCTGGCCGGTTTGGGAAACGACCTGGGCGAGGATGGAGCCGCCAAGGCGGTTTTTGCCGCGGCCGAGATCAATCAGCAGCAGGACGGTGTCCTGCTGCTGATCGTTTAAGTTGGAAGATGAAGTTGAAGGGGAGCCGGAGGCGGCGGCTCCGGTGTCCGAATTTAAACTTAAACTTTTATCTTCATCTAGCGTCAGCGCTTCGCGCTGAAGCTGCGGAGTGAGTGACTGACGGATGTCGGCGACCGGGGCGAAGGCGGAGATGATGAGGGAAAGAGGCGAGGTGACGCGCTTTTGTGCGCCGGTGGCGGAGTCCTTCCACACGGTGGACATACTCATGCTATCTTTGCCGACGGGGATGGTGATGCCGAGGGCGGGGCAGAGCTCCATGCCGACTGCTTGCACGGCGGCGTAGAGATCGGCGCCTTCGCCGTGAAGCGCGGGGGCGGACATCCAGTTGGCGGAGAGGTTGACCTTGCCGAGGTCGCCGATCTGGGCGGCGGCAAGATTGGTCAGGGCCTCGCCAACGGCGAGACGGGCGGAGGCGGCGGCGGAGTTGACCGCAACGGGGGTGCGTTCGCCCATGGCCATGGCCTCGCCGGTGTAAACGTCGAAGGCGGTGGCGGTGACGGCGCAGTCGGCGACGGGGACTTGCCACGGGCCGACCATCTGGTCTCGCGAGATCAGGCCGGTGACGGTGCGGTCACCGATTGAGATGAGGAAAGTCTTATCCGCGACGGCGGGGTGGGCGAGCATGCGGGCGGCGAGGTCTTTGAGGGTGAGCGAACCGAGGGCTAGCGGAAGAAGCGGGCGGGTGAGAGTTTTGTCCTTGCGGTGCATGCGGGGCGGCTTGCCGAGCAGCACCTCGAGCGGGAGATCAATCGGGGTATTCTTAAAAAGCGGGTCCTCGACGACGAGGTGTTTGTCCTCGGTGGCCTCGCCGACGACGGCGAAAGGGCAGCGTTCGCGTTCGCAGAGGGCGGCGAAGGTGGCGAGGCGGGCGGCGGGCACGGCCATGACGTAGCGCTCCTGGGACTCGTTGCACCAGATGGCGAGGGGGGACATGCCGGGTTCGTCGTTCGGGAGCTTGCGGAGGTCGAATTTACCGCCGCGGCCGCCGTCGTTGACGAGTTCGGGGAGAGCGTTGGAGACGCCGCCGGCGCCGACATCGTGGATAAAGGAAATGGGATTCTCGTCGCCGAGGGCCCAGCAGCGATCGATGACCTCCTGGGCGCGACGCTCCATCTCGGCGTTGTCACGCTGGACCGAGGCGAAATCGAGATTCTCCTGGCCGGAGCCGCTGGCCATCGAAGAGGCGGCGCCGCCGCCGAGGCCGATCAACATGCAAGGCCCGCCGAGGACGATGAGTTTGTCGCCGGGGTTGATGGCGCCCTTTTGGATGTGGCCCTCGCGGATGTTACCGAGGCCGCCGGCGAGCATGATGGGCTTGTGGTAGCCTCGCAGCTCGGTCGCTAACGCGCCGGAGTTAATTTGAGATTTCAATGTTGAAATTTGAGATGCAGGAAGTGGCACAGGCACTTCCTGCTCGTAAGTGCGGAAGTAGCCGTTGATGGCGGGGCGGCCAAACTCGTTGTTGAAGGCGGCGGCGCCGAGCGGGCCGTCGAGCATGATGTCGAGAGCGGAGACGATACGACCGGGTTTCCCGTGATCAGTCTCCCATGGCTGGACCGCGCCTGGTATTCGGAGATTTGATACGGTGAAACCGGTGAGGCCGGCCTTCGGTTTGGAGCCGCGGCCGGTGGCGCCCTCGTCGCGGATCTCGCCGCCGCTGCCGGTGGCGGCGCCGGCCCACGGGGAAATGGCGGTGGGGTGGTTGTGGGTCTCGACCTTGCAGAGGATGTGGACGGGCTCGGTGTGGGCGGCGTATTCGCCGGTGACGGGATCGGCCCAGAAGCGACCGCCGGTGGTGCCGGCGATGACTGCGGCGTTGTCTTTGTAGGCGGAGAGGATGCCCTCGGGGTGGAGGGTGTAGGTGTTCTTGATCATCTGGAACAGCGAGCGGTCCTTGGCGGCGCCGTCGATCTCCCAAGTGGCGTTGAAGATCTTGTGGCGGCAGTGCTCGGAGTTGGCCTGGGCGAACATCATGAGCTCGATGTCGTTGGGGTCGCGGTCGAGGGTAGTGAAGGACTTGACGAGGTAATCAATCTCGTCGTCGGCGAGGGCGAGACCAAGGGCGGTGTTGGCCTCGACGAGGGCGGCGCGGCCCTGGGCGAGCACTGGCACGCTGGTCATTGGGGAAGGCGTGGCGTGGCTGAAAAGGGCGGCGCAGGCGTCGAGGGAATCGAAAACGACCTGGGTCATGCGGTCGTGGAGCTTTTGTTGAAGGAGCGTGTGCTGAGTATCGGGAAGCGATCCGCCCGAGCCGATATCCACGGTAAACTCGACGACGCGCTCGATGCGTTTGACGGCGGCGAGTCCGCAGGTGTGGGCGATGTCGGTGGCCTTGGAGGACCATGGGGAAATGGTGCCGGGGCGTGGGGCGATGACCAGGACAAGACCGGTGACGGCGCTTTGGTTTTCGGCGCGGCGGGGGCCGTAGGTAAGGAGCTTTTCGAGGACGGTTTGCTGCTCGGCGGCGAGGGTGTCGGCGGAGCCCGCGAGCTCGGCCACATGAACAAAGCGGGCGGCGAGGGCGCGGACGGGCAGGCCGGAGGCGACGAGGTCGGCGCGCAGTTTTTCCAAGCGGAACGGAGAGAGGGCGGAGGAGCCGCGAAGGGTTAACATGGTCGGGAAAGGTTGGACGGTTTCGGATATGCGCGGGGCGGTCAAGGGAGCGCGCGCGGCGCTTATGGGTTTACGCCGGAGGCTTTGCTCGGGGGATGCGGAAAAAGCCATTGACCACCCCCGTGTTACTTCCGTGATGAATCACACTTAATGCCGTGAGAGTCTCCGCGACCGTCAATCCCTGGCAGAACAGTTCGCACCGTCCGGGTGCGGGTGCTGCCGTGCTGAAGTCAACGGCTCCTGAATTTCCCTCCATCGCCCTCCATGTCCGATAAAATCACCCACGAATGTGGCATCGCGTTAGTCCGGCTGCTAAAGCCCCTGTCCTACTATCAGGAAAAATACGGCACGCCGCTATGGGGGTTCACCAAGCTCTTCCTCCTGATGGAAAAGCAGCACAACCGCGGCCAGGACGGCGCGGGTGTGGCCTGCGTGAAGCTCAACGTGCCGGCCGGCGACCCGTTCATGTTCCGCGAGCGTTGCGTGAAGACGAACCCGCTCGACCGGATTTTTAAAACCCTGCTCGCCCAATACGAAGAGAAGAAGGCCAGCGGCGAGATCCACCCTGAATTTGCCGGCACGGTTAAGAAACACTTCGACTTCGGTGGCGAGGTCCTGCTCGGCCATCTTCGTTACGGCACCTCGGGTGGCTATAACATCTCCTCGTGTCATCCGTATTTCCGGCGCTCGCCCTGGCCGACGCGCAACCTCGCGCTTTGCGGTAATTTTAACATGACCAATACCGATGAGCTGAACCAGTCGCTCATCGGCATGGGCCAGCATCCGATCTTCGCCACTGATACTCAGGCGCTGTTGGAGAAAATCGGTTTCTTCCTCGATGAAGAGCACGATGATATCTACCGCGGCCTTCGCGAGCAGGGGCTGAAGGGCGAGGAGATGGCCCGCCTCATCAGCGAACGCCTCGACCTCGGACGCGTCATCACCCGCTCCGCCTCCAAATGGGACGGCGGCTACACCCTTTGCGGGCTTGTCGGCAACGGCGACGCCTTCGTGGCGCGCGATCCGGCGGGCATCCGTCCGGCGTTTTATTTCCAAAACGACGAGGTCATCGCCTTCGCTTCCGAGCGCGCCCCGCTCCAGACGATTTTCGACCTCGCCGCGCCGCAGGTGAAGGAAGTGCCGCCCGGCCACGTGATCGTGATGAAGAGCGACGGCCGCATCTCCGAGACCCAGTTCACCGCGCCGCTGCCCCGCGCCTCGTGTTCCTTCGAGCGCATCTACTTCTCGCGCGGTAACGACCTCGATATCTACCGCGAGCGCAAGACCCTCGGCGCCCGCCTCACTGATCAGGTGGTTAAAGCCATCGGCGGCGACTGGGGCCGCACCGTGTTTAGCTTTATCCCCAACACCGCCGAGGTCGCCTGGTTTGGCCTCATGCATGGTCTGCGTGAGAAGCGCCGCGCCGAGGTGAAGGTCGGCATCCTCGCCGCCGCCGCCAAGGGTGAGATCACCGAGGCACTGCTCGACGAACTCATCACCAACAACTGGCCGCGCGGCGAGAAGGTCGTCTCCAAGGACGTGAAACTCCGCACCTTTATCGGTCAGGAGAACATGCGCAATCACCTCGCCAGCCACATCTACGATATCAGCTACGGCTCGGTGCAGCCCGGCGATAATCTCGTGTGTGTGGACGACTCCATCGTGCGCGGCACCACGTTACGCAAATCCATCCTGCGCATCCTCACCCGCCTCCAGCCGCGCAAGATCGTCATCGTCTCGACCGCGCCGCAGATCCGTTACCCGGATTGCTACGGCATTGATATGTCGCAGCTCGGCAAGTTTATCGCCTTCGAGGCCGCTATCACCTTGCTCAAGGAGCGCGGCCAGACCGAGCTGATGCGCGAGGTTTACCAGCTCTGCCGGGAAGCGGTGGAGGAGGGCGAGTCGGTCAACTGCGTGCAACGCCTTTACGCGCCGTTCACGCCGGAGGAAATCTCGGCCAAAATCGCCGAGTTTGTGCGCCCGAGCGGTGTCGAGTGGACAGGCGAGATTGAGGTGATTTTCCAGACCTTGGAAAACCTCCACGCCGCCTGCCCCAATCATAGCGGCGATTGGTATTTCTCCGGCAAATATCCGACCCCCGGCGGCTTCCGCGTCGTGAACCAGGCCTACATTAACTACTACGAAAACAGCGAGGGCGGCCGCAGCTATTGAGTTATGG
>CAMDHP010000077.1 GCA_945898185.1 Akkermansia muciniphila
GATTGATGATCGTAGCCGTTGTAGTTGGGGATGTTGACTGAAATCCGATGGTAGTCACGTCGCAGGTCGATGTGGTTGTCGGCGTTGAGAGTGTCGGCATTGATGTTGATGACGGAGTCCGGATCGTCGACGTATGCTCACGCTTGGGAAACAAAGCGACCAACCCCCGGGAGGCAAAACCCGATTTCTCCGATCCTAATCTCAGCCGCAGCACCTTCACGAAGCCGCCCGACCTCGGAGTGCTCCAGCCACGAAAAGCACAAGAAACCTTTATCGCGAATAACTCGCTCCCGCGCGCCTATCGGCGCCCGTAATGCTAATCTCGCGCCCACTTATTTCGTGTTTTTCGTGGCCTAAAAAATCACATTCCGATCCATGCCTGCAGAAGAGCTTCGCCCTTTAATACAAAATCTTGCGGATTGGTGAGTTGGCGCTGGCACCTCAGCCGCCCAGCAACTCCCGGTAAACCTCCAGCGTGCTCCGGCCCATCGCCTGGAGGGTAAACGGCTCCACAATCTCGCCCGGCACGCCGCCGTCCGCCAGCAGACGCTCGCTCACTTCCGCCAGCTTCGCCGCGTCGCCCGCCGGCACCAGCCCTTGCGGAAACAGCACGCGCAACTGCTCCCCCACCCCGCCGTGATCGCAACCGACCACCGGCCGCCCGAGCGCCGCCGCTTCCAACGACACCCGGCCAAACGCCTCCGGATCGCGCGAGAGCGACAGCACCAAATCCGACACCGCCATCACCTCGCGCACGTCCGAGCGTTGACCGAGAAAGGTCACGTCGTCTGCGACGCCCAGCTTCGCCGCCGTCGCTATCAGCTCCGCCTCGAACTCGCGCTTCCCGGAATGGGTCTCGCCCGCAATCAAACCATGCACCGCCAGGCCGCGCGCTTTTAGGGCCGCAATTAGCCCGAGCAGATCTTCCTGCCCCTTCCACCGCGTGATGCGCCCCGGCAAGAGCAGGGTTTTTTTTCCGGCAAGCTGCGGTTGCTCGCGCCTCCATTGGTCCAGCCATGCCGCCGGCGGCAGGTATCCGCGCGGGAACTCTTCCGGCGCCACTCCGCGATGGATCACCCGCACATGCCCGGCCGGCACGCGCGGATAGTTTTTTAAAATGTAATCCCTAACGCTGTCCGACACCGCGATCACCCGCTCGCCGCGGGTCATGACGCCAGAGTAGAAATTCACCGAGTAAAACCCGTGCACGGTCGAAACCATCTTTGGCCTTTCCGTCGCCGCCATTCCCCGTAGCGCGAGCCACGCCAACCAACCCGGCACTCGCGAGCGGATGTGAACGATGGCGGGCCGCTCCTCGCGAAATAGTTTCCGCAAGCGCCCCACCTGCCCGAAGCTCGCGAGGCACTTGCGATGCACAGGCATCGTCACGTGCCGCGCGCCGAGTTTCTCCAGCGCCGCCACCTGCCGGCCGCCGTTCGACACCACCAGCGCCTCATGCCCCGCGCGCACCAAATGCGCCGCGATCTCCAGCGTGCCGCGCTCGACGCCACCGGAATTCAACTCGGGAAGGATTTGCAGGATTTTCATGCGGTCACCGGCGCGAACCAGCGCGCCAAAATCAAGTCCGCACAGCGCCCGGCTTCGTGCAAGGCCGCACCTGGCTTCATTCGCAAAGCCGGCCCGCCCGAGCGTTCCCACGCCGCGAAATCCGTCGCCAGCCCTTCCGCAATGAGGTTGTCCACCGCGCGCTGCGGCCGCCCGCCGCCATCGCTCCCCAGCGGCATGGGAAACACCCCTGTCGCCGCGCCCGCCGTCGCGGCTTCATGCACCATCGAAACGCTGTCCGCCGTCACCCAGACGACCCGCGCTTTCGCGAGCTCCCCCGCAAGCCAGCCCGGCTGCGTTTGCTGGTGCGGCACTTTGCGCACCGCCGCCGACACCGCGAGTCCGTCTAGAAACCCTTCCGGCGTCCGCCGTGAATCCGCCACCGTCCAGCTCAGCTCCGGCTGCGAAGCCGCCGCGCGGGCGATCATCGCCGCCAGCCGCGCGCCATCCCAGCCGTGGTGCTTGGAAGGCCCGCCGATCAACACCAAGCCCAGATCACTCTTTTCGGCACGGAGCTCCGGCACCCGGTTCAGTGCGCCCTTGGTCAAAATCCTCCTCGCCGTGTCCGTCGCGCCCGGCGCGTCGTGCTGCGGCACTAGCGCCAGGTCGAAACATATCTGCGGCAGACTCGGCGTCATGATGACCACCGTCTTCGCCCCAAACCGCCGTCCCGCCCACCACAGCGGCAGATGCATCCGATGCCCGGCCGCGATGATCAAATCGGGCCAGTCATTAACCGCCGCAGGCGCCGCCGCCGCTAATTTCATGCGTTGCCACGACGATGACGCAGGATCCATGCGCAGCACTTCGTGTATCGCTCCCGTGCGCTTCGCCAGCGCCAGCGCCAGGCCCACGCTTTGATTTTCGTGGCCGGGACGACCGTCCGAAAGCACCCGGATATGCCGCAATGCACTCATACCGCCGGCTTCTCCGCCACCCACCCCAACTCGAGTTTGCGACAAGCCTCGCGCAGACCGGGTTCAGCCCTCGCCCCTGCCACCACAAAATCCAGCGGCAAGGCCGCCCCGATATCCACCCGCAGCAAAAACGCCTCCGTCGTCTCGCCGCCCGACGGTTCCCGTATCCAGATTCTTGCCACATCGCCCGGCACCGCCGCGCCCTCGGGCAACGCCGCCTCGAAGTCCACATCGGCCGGCTCCGCCACCGGCCGCACCGGCATCGCCCCGGCCGCGTCCGCCCAAAGCAGGGCGCGGCGCCGCTTCGTCGCCACCGGCGCACCCGCCACCGCCGCCGCCTTCGCCACGCGGCCGACGACGTGCTGCGGCGCACGCCGATCCATCCGCCAGCGATCCTGCATCCAGAAAACATCCGCCGGGCTTTCCCGCATGATGCGCTCCAGCAACTCCATCATGTTAGCCGTCGTCGGCTCGCCTTCCAGTTTGTGGATTTTCAGCTCCCACCGCCCCGGCCCGAGCGTGCGCAGCGAGGCCCCCAAGACCGCCGCTCCCGTGCGGCGTGCCAGCATGGACGGCAGCGGGGTGCAGCTGGTGATGCGGCCGAAAAAAGGCACCAGCTCGCCGGCCCGCCCCACGCGTTGATCGCAGAGCACGCCAAAACCGCCGCCCCCGCGCACCAGCGCTGCCATCGCCAACGGGCTCTCATCCTTCGAAAAAAGCTTCAAGCCGCGCGTCGCCCTGATCCTCAACAAGCGTGCGTTGAGAATCTGATTGTTGAGCGGACGATACATATTCGAGGCCAGCTTCCCCGGCGGCATCATGGTGGGGAACCATTGCGCCAGCGCCTCCCAGTTGCCCATGTGCGCGAGCACCATCACCAGCCCGCGTCCTTCGGCCATCGCCTCGCTCATGTAGTCGCCATTCAACACCTCCACGGTGCCCGCCAGTTCCGCCTCGCTCAGGTTCGCCGTGCGCAGCGCCGAGAGCAGATTGGCCCCGGCCCGCTTAAAAACTTCCTTCTCCAGCTCGACGAGTTCCGCCGCCATCTTCTCCCCCGAAAACGCGATTCGCAGGGTGCGCCGCACCACCCGCCGCCGTTCCGACGAGATGCGATAAGCCGCCGCGCCCAAAACTCTCCCAACCCGCGCCACCGCACCCGCCGACAACACCCCGAGCAGCGCCTCGAATCCTATGAACGCCCACGCTTCCAGGCGCCACTGCACCCTCCGCACCAAGGTCGGGCGCACCAACTTCCGCTCCGGGGCGGCGGAAACGGGCGTATCGGACGGGGTGGGTTCGGCGGAAGACATCGGTATCGGAAAAGTCCCCACCTTGCCCCCTGCTCCATCGCCCGCAAGCTTCCGCTCGCCACCCAACGCATCCCCCCTTTACCGCAATACACCCAAAGATGGCCCCGCGCCTGCTTGCACCTATCACTCCAGCCCCCAATCCTGCCCCTTCGAAACCCGCGATGCCGCTCCTCGAAGTCCAAGACCTCCGCACGTCCTTCCTCACCCGGGGAACCGTATTTCGCGCCGTGGATGGTGTGAGCTTCTCCCTCGAACGCGGCGAGACACTCGGCCTCGTCGGCGAGTCTGGCTCCGGCAAATCAGTCACCTGCACGTCCCTGCTCCGGCTCCTCCCCTCCCCGCCCGCCCGCATCGAGGGCACGCACGCCAGGTTCGACGGCACCGATCTCCTCCGCGCCACCGATGCCGAGATGCGTGCCATCCGCGGCAAACGCATCAGCATGATTTTCCAGGACCCAATGACCTCGCTCAATCCCTACCTGCGGATCAGCGAACAACTCATCGAGCCGCTCCTCATTCACGAGAAAATTTCCCGCAAGGACGCCCTCGACCGCGCCCTCGCCATGATGGAGGCCGTGGGCATCAACGACGCCGCCAACCGCCTCCACTCCTACCCGCACGAGTTCTCCGGCGGCATGAGGCAACGCGTCATGATCGCGATGGCCCTTATCACCAAGCCCGAACTCCTCATCGCCGACGAGCCCACCACCGCCCTCGATGTCACGGTGCAGGCGCAGATTTTGGAGCTCATTAAAAAACTCCAACGCGAGCTCGGTATGGCCGTCATTTTCATCTCGCACGACCTCGGCGTCGTCGCCGGCCTCTGCGATCGTGTCATGGTCATGTATGCCGGCCGCATCGTTGAAACCGCCAGGGTCACCGACCTCTTCCGCGAGCCACGCCACCCTTACACCCGCGCCCTGCAACGCTCCATCCCCGCGCTCCAGCCCAAGGGCGGGGAGCTCTACACTCTGCCCGGCCTGCCCCCCGACCTTTCAAAACCGCTCCCTGGCTGCGCCTTTGCCGAACGCTGCGAATTCGCCGCCCCCGCCTGCCGCACCGGCCCGGCCCCCGTCCTCGCCCCCTGCGCCCCCGACCACGCCCACGCCTGCATACGCGCCCAGGCTGGAGAAATCTAGCACATCGCTCCCTTACCTCCGCCATGTCCGCTCCCATTCTCGAACTTCGAAACGTCCAGACCCACTTCCCGGTCGAGCGCGGCATCCTGTTCAAAAAGCAGACCGGCACGGTCAAAGCGGTGGACGGTGTTTCGCTTTCCCTGGCGCGCGGCGAGGTGCTCGGCCTCGTCGGTGAATCCGGCTGCGGTAAATCCACCCTCGCGCGCACCATCATGGGCCTGCTGCCCGCCACCGGCGGCACGGTCTGGCTGGAGGGAAAAAACCTCACCGCCGCCGCCGCAATCGGCGAGGCCCGCCGCTCGCTCCAGATGGTTTTCCAAGACCCCTTTGCCTCGCTCAACCCGCGTATGACCGTCGCGGATACGCTGGCCGAGCCACTCCGCGTCCACAAACTGCGCCCCGCCGCCGACATTCCCGCCCGCGTAGCCGAGCTCGCCGCGCTGGTCGGCATCCCCGCCCGCAACCTCGGCAAATACCCGCATGAGTTCTCCGGCGGCCAGCGCCAGCGCATCGCCATCGCCCGCGCCCTCGCCCTTGAGCCGCGCGTCATCGTCGCCGACGAGCCGGTGTCCGCGCTCGATGTCTCCATCCAGGCGCAGATCCTCAACCTCCTCGCCAGGCTGGTGCGCGATCTGGGCCTGAGCCTCATCTTCATCGCCCACGACCTCTCGGTAGTAAAGCATCTCTCCGACCGCGTGGCTGTGATGTATCTCGGCCGCATCGTGGAGCTGGGCACCGCGACCGACGTCATCGAGCGCCCGCAACATCCTTACACCCGCGCCCTGGTGAGCGCCGTGCCGCGCCCCGACCCCGTTGGCGAACGCACCCGCCAGCGCATCGTGCTGGCCGGAGACCCGCCGAGCCCGCTCAACCCGCCCTCCGGTTGCCCCTTCCACCCGCGCTGCTCCTTCGCAACGGAAGCCTGCAAATCCACCGTTCCCACCCTCGCCCCCTTTGCCGGCCGGGAGGTCTCGTGCATCCGCATCGCGCAGATTTAGGGCGTGTCCGGATTATACCAACCTTGACCCAGTCAAGCACCCGAACGAGCCTTTCGGCGTGAACCAAACTCCGATCAAAGTCGTCGGACAATTACGCAAAAGCCCGTGGGAGCGCTTTGCTCGGGTCCAGCGCACCACGGCCCAACTGACCAAGGGTAAGGGCCAGCCCAAAGGGGTATTCCGGTTCTCCAGCAACGAAGCCTGCGACCTATGGACAGCGAGCCTGAACCGAGACCGGAAGTAACCCGGGTGCCCAGCGACGCCGACCTCGTGTCGCTGGCGCGGGAACTCAACCGCCTGGGTGTCGCTTACCTCGTGGTCGGCGGTTTCGCCATCAATCGCCTCGGTTTCATTCGCGCCACCGAAGACATAGACCTGCTGATCGCCCGCGATCACGCCAATCAAGCCTTGGTCAAGCAAGCGCTCGAAATCCTTCCCGATCGTGCCATCCGTGAGCTGGGCGACGAAGACATCGCCCAATGGGTGGTGGTCCGAGTCAACGACGACATCACGGTGGACCTGATGACGGAAGCCTGCGGAGTGACCTTCGAGGATGCGCGTGACGGCATCGAATTGGAGACCATTGATGGAGTGCCCATCCCCTTTGCCAGCGCCGTTCTCATGTTGAAAATGAAGCAAGGCATGCGCGAAAAAGACGCCGCCGACCGCAGTTTTCTCCAACAACTCCTCCGTGCGAAAGAAAAGCTGGAGCCGAGATCCTGACTAACGTCCTGCCGCCCCGTCCCCGAAGCGGAACGGCGGAGCCGTTTCGTTCGGGAAAATCCCAACTCGGAGAGCTCCTAGCGACTAGTGACTAGCTCCTAGTTTGCCTCCCTCCGCCATGACACTCGAACTACTTTGCAGGCGACTGTGGACAATGGCCGGCGCAAAACTCACGCTTTCGCCCGATTCAATTATGCTAAATATTGTTAAAGCGTTTTCTATATGAGAGTTAAATACGATCTTAGATAAGATTATCTTAAAAGCAAGGGGCTGAGAGGCCGAGCGGAGCTGAAAAGGGATCCGTCCGGGCACGTTGCTCCGGACTCGCTGCCTGTTGGCGGTCGCATCTGTCTTGGCGGGCGGCGTGGTATTCGCGGGCGTGGCGGTGACGTAGTTGAGTCCGAGGCCAACTTCTTTGTTGGTAAAAATGCCGCAACAAGAGTGGTCGTGGTGGTGCCTGTCGGACATGGCGCGGGGCGGAGTTTTGCAGAAACATGACGCCTGAGGGCCGAAACAGCTTTTAACAATGTAGCGTAAACCCGCCTGAAGAAGCAGACCCGCCCTCCCCTCGTCGTTCCCCTACGCTGGCATCCCGATCTGGCGCAGGGCCTCGTAGCACGCGACGCCGGCGGCCGTGCTGAGGTTGAGCGAACGCAGGGCAGTGTTGGCCTGCGGGATGGTAACGCCGCGCTCCTCGCCCATCTCCTCGTAAAGCCATGCCGGCGAGCCGTGTCCCTCGTTACCAAAAATGAGGCCATCGCCGTCCTTAAAGTGCGCGTCCCAAATGGTTCGTTTTGGGCCGGTCTCGATCAGCCACAGACGGCGCGGCGCGTGCGGGCTGGCCTTGAACGCCGCCCAATCCGCGTGTTGGTGCACATCGAGCGAGAACCAGTAATCCATCCCCGCGCGGCGCAGCGCAGCGTCGGTGATCTTGAAGCCGAGCGGGTGAATCAGGTGCAACCGCGACTTCGTGATCGCGCACATGCGTCCAATGTTGCCCGTGTTTTGCGGGATCTCCGGCTGAAAGAGAACAACGTGAAGCATGGCGGCGCGATCCGCGACCTAAGCTTCGATGACCGCGCCGGTGTTATCCGCGCAAAGATCGCGCACCTCGATTGGGATGCCTTCGGCGGCGAAAGCCGCCTGCATCGCGACGCCGACCGCTGCCGCGACGTTCGCCGCACACACACAAAGCACGCTGGAGCCGCTCCCGCTCAGCCATCCGGTGTAGGCGCCCGCCGCCACGCCGGCCTCGATGGCGGGACGGCCGCCACGGATGCGGGGCAGGCGGTAGGGCTCGTGCATGAAGTCGCCGACCGCGTCGCGCAGGGCCTCAAAATTACCCGTGGCCAGCGCGGCCACGAGGTAGTTGGAGGCGTTGATGCTCTTGACCGCGTCAAAATACGGGAGCGTGGCGGGCAGCACGCCGCGCGATTCCTTGGTCAACATCTCGACCGAGGGCGACACCACCACGAAGCGCAGAGTATCCACCAGCTCGATACGAATCGTGCCGAGGTAGTCGTTGGTGCCGGGGGCGCAACGGGCCACGCAGAAGCCGCCAAGCAGGCCGGCGGCGGCGTTGTCAGGATGGCCCTCGATGGCGGTGGCTATGGCGACGAGCCGCTCGCGGCCAAGCGCGAAGGCGGAGCCGCGCAGCGCGTCGAGACCGGCGAGAATGCCGCCGATGACCGTGACGCTGGAGCCGAGACCGCGGGCGGGCGGGACCTCGCCGTCGATGCGATAGGAAAACCCGAAGGCGGGCACGCCGGCGGCAGCGAAGTAGGCGGCGGCGGTGGCGGAGACCATGCCGAGCCCGCGCTCGTCGGCGCGACGCTCGCCGGTGATGTTGTTGCCCGCGCCGGCCGAATGGCGGCGGAGGGTGACACGGTTGTGGACGGAGAGGGCGAGGCCGAGGGAGTCGAAGCCCGAGCCGCAGTTGGAGGTGCTGCCGGGCACGCGCACCGTGACGGTATCGCGCGGGCCGGACGGGGCTGGGGCGGTGGGCGGGTTGCTCATTAGCGGCGAACGAATTTGAAGGCCTTTTTCATCTCCATGTCCTCGGTCTTCTTTTTCATGTCGTCGCGCTTGTCGAAGAGTTTTTTGCCGACGCAGAGGGCAATCTCGACCTTCACCAACGAGTCCTTGAAATACATACGCAGAGGCACAAGGGCGTAGCCGCCGACCTGCATGGCCTGGGCGATCTTGCGCAGCTGGTGTTTATGCAGAAGCAGCTTGCGGGTGCGCTTGCTGGGGTGGTTGTTGATGTTGCCGAAGGAGTATTCGTCAATGTGGGCGTTGACCATCCAGAGCTCGCCCTTTTCGAAGCGGCCGAAGGCATCGCTGATCTGGGCGCGGCCGCCACGGATGGATTTGACCTCGGTGCCCTTCAGCGCGATGCCGGCCTCGAAGCGCTCCTCCACCGAATAGTCGCGCAGCGCCTTGGCGTTGCGGACCTCGGTGAAGCGTTTGGCGTCTTTGGCTTTGGCGGCGGACATCGGAGGGAGAAGATCAGACTAAACGATGTCGAAGGCGGGCGTAAAAACAAAAGCCGCCACCCGCAAAGGTGACGGCAAAGTTTTTCGCGGACGATCAACGACCGTCGGCGACGGTACGGAATCTTAGGCGAGCTCGTAGGTGATCTTGCCCTCGATGACCTCGCGCAGGGCGATATCCTCGGGGGAGAGTTTTTCGAGGGACTCGACGAGCGGACGGCTGCCACGCTTGAGTTGTTTAACCCGACGCGAGATCACGTTGATCAAGATGTTCGGGTCGGGAATCTTGGCTTTGGCATCTCTCAGGTAGTCGTCGCGCATAGGTTAGGCAGGTTTGGAACCAAAGAGAACAAAGCCCCCCGCGCGACCGGTCAAGGGCCTTTTGAGGCATTGCTGGGGCTTTTTGGCGTCCTACTTATCCGGCTCGGGAGCAGACGGAGGGCTGGAGACAGGCGACGTTCCCGGATCGCCTGGATTGGCTGGACGGCGGAAACCATCATGATCGCGACGGCCTTCGCCGGGACCTGACTCTCCCTCGCGCTCGTTCTGGCGGCGCAGCCGCTCTTCCATCATTTTCTTCATGCGCGCGCGGTCCTCGGTGCGCAACTCAGCGAGTCGCTCGCGCTGCGCGGGAGTGAGCAGCGCCCCCACGGCCGCATCCATCGCCTCCACTTCGCGCGTCGCCTGGGCGATGCTTTCCTTGCGCATGACGCGCAGCTTCTCCCCCGCCTTTTGCAATAGGGGGCTGATAGCCTGGCGCTGCTCTTTGGTCAGCTCGAGTCTTTCCGCAAGACGACGAAGCTGCTGGGGGCCGAAGGATTCAGGTCGCGGCTGGTTGCCCATGCGGGGCAAATTCCTGACCGCAAAACCACCGGCCACGGCACCGGCGAGGAAAATGCCTCCGCACAGCAGGGAAAGTTTAAGGGGGCGGTTCATGACTGAGTGGACGTGATGACCTCGCCTACCGGGTCATAGAGATCGGCAGTGGAGTCGTATGACTTCGCCTCGGCGCTGGTGGACAAGCTGCCCCATACCACCATCGCCAGAGCACAGGCGCAGGCCAGACCGAGCGCACGCGGGGCGAGGCGCTCAAGGATTGAAGCATAGGAGGAAGCGGCACCGAGGCGGGCATTGGCCACCACCCGGGCGGCAAAACCGAAGGGGGCGGAGTAATCCGCCGGGTCGGCGTGGTCCGTGTTTGCGAAGCCGGCACCGGCGGCGGGCGCGCGGCGCGCGGCGGCGGCAAGGCGCGACCAAGGCATGGCAGAATGAGTTTTCATGAGTGCTCCTGAAGTTTGAGGTGTTGAAAGAGTTTCTGCAGTTTGCGGCGGGCGCGGAAGGCCCGGACTTTGATAAGGCTGATGTTCCAGCCGGTGAGTTCGCGGATTTCGATGAGGGTTTTTTGCTCCAGATCCAGCATTTGCAGGACCAGCCGGTCCTTAACGTCGAGTTGGTCGAGGAGTTTATGAACGAGTTCGTGCGCGGCGAGGGCGTCGGCCGTGTCGGTGGCGTCCTCGCGGGTAAGCACGGCGTCGAGCGTATCCGCCTCGGTCTCGGACAAGTCAGCCCAACGCAACTCGGGCCGGCGCTGCTGGGCGCGCAAGGCGTCGATGCAGGTCGT
>CAMDHP010000078.1 GCA_945898185.1 Akkermansia muciniphila
AGGTTACCGCGTCATCCAACGCAAGCGCGCGCCCAACAAAATTGCCGCCAGCGCCAAACCCACCGCCAGCGCGATCCAGATCGCTTGCAGGCCGCCAGCGCCCCGCACACCCCAAAAATAGCCGAGGGGCAAGGCCACACCCCAGTAGGCGCCAAACGCAGCCAGCGTCGGCACCCGCACATCCGTCAGTCCTCGCAGAGCCCCCGCGAATACCACCTGAAGCCCGTCGAAGAGCTGGAAAAACACCACCACGACGAAGACTCGCCCGGCCAGCGTCACTACGTCCGTTTCCGCGACAAAAAGCGCCGCGATCCGCCCGCCCCACGCGACGTAACCGAGCGTCGTCACCGCCGCAGTCGCGACCACGAAAAGCGTCGCACCCAGCGCGATTGGGCGCACCGCCTCGCGGCGTCCCTCCCCCATCGCCTTGCCCACCCTTACGCTCAATGCCAGCGCCACCCCGAGCGGCACCATGAAGGTGAGCGTCGCGCAGGAGATCACGATCTGATGCGCCGCCAGCGAGACCGTGCCCAGCCAACCCGCCATCACCGCCGCCGCCGAAAATGCCGCCGCCTCGAAAAAGAGCGCTGCCCCCATCGGCAGCCCGAGCACCAGTAATTCCCGCAACCCCGCCCGCTCCAGCCCCGGCCTCCGCGCCTCCGTCATCGCCACGCGGAACTCCGGCACCAGAGCCAGCCACGCGCGCAACACCAGCACCGACACTACTCGCGCCACCAGCGTCGCCACTCCCGCACCGGTCAGTCCCCAGGCGGGGAACCCCAATTTCCCATAAATAAACACCCAGTTGAGCCCGGCGTTCAGCGCCACGCACCCGAGCATGATGCAGAGCGGCATCCACGGCCGTCCCAGCGCCTCCGCAAACTGCCGGTCCGCCTGAAACAAAAGAGTCGGCACCAGCGACACCGCGATCAGCGTAAAATACGGCCCCATCACCGCCACCACTTCCGCCGGTTGCCCGAAGTGATCCTTGCCCAGCAACAAGCCGAGCATGAGCGTCGCCAAGCCCATGCCCGCCACCCAGGCCAGCCAGCGAGCGTGCCGCAGATGCCGCCCGCTCAAATCATCCCGCCCCGCCCCGTGCTCCCTCGCCACCAAAACCGCCCCGGGTTGCAGCAGCCCTATGCAGCCCACGAAAAACACTGAGAAAACCGCCCCTGCAAACGCCGCGCCCGCCAGCGGCACCGCGCCCAACCGCCCGACCATCACGCTATCGAGGATGCCCATCAACATCTGGCCCACCTGTCCGAGCATGATCGGCACCGCGAGCGCCAGCGTGGGGCGTAGTTCTTTGGTCCAGGCAGGCATTTGTCCCCTAACCAAACAGGTAACTCCCGCTCGCGCGCAAGCACCGCGCCCGCCTTTGTTGCGATCTGCTCCTTCCCGCCAAACTAAACCAAGCCAAGCCGCCGCTATCCACTTTCGGATTGTGCGAATTTTCGGGCAGGATACGCATAAGTCTCATCGTTCTATTCCTCCACCATGAAGCTCCCGCGTCTGTTTGCCTCGCTTGCCTTGCTCATCGCCGCCCTTTCACCGGGCTTTGCCCAGTCCACCGTCACCACTGAGCGCACCGTCGGAGCGCCCGTCACCACGGTCGAAACCCGCACGTTCGTAAACGCAGAGGGCAAAACCGTCACCGAGCGCGTCACCACCAACGTCCAATCTGAGCGCGCCGCCGTCTCCAAAACATTCTCGGCCGCCGTCATCATCTCTAATCGCGCAGGCAAGGATTACGACGATAAGATCTCCGTCCTCGAAGATCTGCTCTCCGCCCGCATCACCGATCTCGGATTTAGCCTCCTTTCCCGCGAGGTTGTCGTGGACAACCTCCGCAAGTTCGACCCCAACAGCGCCTCCGCCGCCCGCCCCGCCGACAGCCTCGACGCCCAGCTGACCGACCAGTCTTCCGCCCTGCGCCTCGCACAAAACATGGGCGCCGACTACATCGTGCAGGCTTCGATCACCAGCTACGCCGCAACCAAGCGCACCGTAACCGCCTACGGCAACACCCTGAATAACTACGACTACACTCTGCGCGTCACCTACAAGATCCTTGACGCCGCCGGCGGCGGCTCTCTCACCGGCGATGTCGCCAAGGCCACCCGCACCGAACAGGCCACCGCCAACGCCTCCAGCGCGGTCCAGGGTATCTTCGACGATCTCCTCGACGAGGCCACCGCCCAGATTGCCTCCTCCCTGCGCACCCGCATCGCCGCCGGCAAGATCACCGCCCCCAAGCCCGCCGCCACGCTCGTCACCATTACCATCATGCCCGAGGCCGCCGACCTCTTCATCCCCGATGTCCGTATCAACACCGAAAACGTCGTCACCGTCGGCGAGTCTAAGTTTAAGGTCACCCCGCTCAACGCCACCGTCGAGGTGGATGGCGTCGCCGTCGGCACCGCCCCCGGCAAAATCACCCTCCGCCCCGGCTTCAGCAAACTCCGCATCTCCCGCGAGGGTTTTGACACTTGGGAACGCACCATCAGCGCCTCAGAGGGCCAGGTCCTCAACGTCGCCATGAAGATGTCCGCCACCGGCTACGCTCGCTTCAAGGACGCCACCTCTTTCCTCACCGAGCTCAAGAATGGCACCAAACTCACCGACGCCGAGGTCAAGAAAATCGAGGGCGAGGCCAAGTCTCTCGAAAACTCCTTCTTCAAGGTCGATACCAAGGAGAACTTCCGCTTCATCCTCCCCGACCGCTACAAGTGGTGAAGTAGGCCGGTCTTCGACTTATCTTTCTCTAGATTCTTTCTCTTAATCTTTCTCCAACGCCTCCTTCTCCCGTCCATGAATCTTAACTTCTCCGCCTTCACCGGCCTCCGTCTCCTCGCCGCCAGTCTCCTCTGCGGCACCGCCCTCCTCGCCCAAGAAACCGCACCGACCCCCGTCGCTACCCCCGCCGCCGCCCCGGGCATCAAGACCATCGGCATCGCCAAAATAAAAGCCACCCCCGCCATCCTCGCCAACGCCGCCGGCGCCGATCGCAAAAACTCTGTCGATCGCATGACTCAGGCCCTCGATGGCCAGCTCATCTCCGCCGTCCAGCAGACCCGCAAGTTTACCGTTCTCGCCCGCTCCGACGCCGACGCCCTGATCGAGGAGGCCGGCGCCACCGGCAAATCTTTCTCCTTCGGCGATGCCACCTACCTCCTCGTCGTCACCGTGGACGATTTCCAAGACTTCATCCAGACCGCCACTTTCGCCGCCCTCGGCAAGACCGCCACCAAGCGAGTCATCCGCTTCTCCGCCATCGGCAAGATCTACGAAACCAAGACCAACAAGCTCATCGAGTCCGCTAACTTCCAGGAGCAGAACCTCGACACCGAGGAACTCCTCGCCAACTCCGCCAGCACCGGCGGCGAACTCTCCGACGCCCTCCTCCTCGCCCTCACCCGCCGCATGAGCGAGCAGATCGCCCAGCGCGTCGCCGACGTTATCTACCCCGCCAAGATCATGGCCAAGACCGGCAAGGTCGTCACCCTCAACCGCGGCGACGGCACAGCCATCGCGGTCGGCCAGCTCTGGGAGGTCTTCGCCCTCGGCGATGAAATGACCGACCCCGACACCGGCGCCTCCCTCGGTCGCGAAGAGGTCTCCGTTGGCAAGGTCCGCATCACCCGCGTCACCGCCAAAACCTCCCAAGCCGAGATCAACGGCGAGGACCTCGGCATAGACAAGGGCGCCATCGTCCGCCGCGTCGTCCAGTAAACACCCACCGCGCCAGCCCACGGTAACCGACCCCGCCCCGATTCCCGTTTTTCAGCTTTTCCTTCCTTTCAGGCCTTCCCCTTCCAATCGGACTTCTCGCTCTCATGCATTTCCTCTCCCGTCGTCTCGTCATCGCCGGCCTCTGCGCCGCCGCCCTCGGCCTCACCGGTTGCCAAACCTACACTTCCCAGACTGCCGAGCGCGACGCGGCCGTCCGCACCGGCAACTTCGTCTTCGCCGCCGCCCAGGCCGACAAAGACGCTGAGAAAAACAAAGACGGCAAAGACGGCATCGTTTACCGCCTCGAGCAAGGCGCCATCCTGCGCTCCGCCGCCCTCGCCAACATAGCCGACAATACCGCGAAGCCCGCCACTCAGCTCGACCAGACCGCCACCAACCAAGCGCTCCAAGCCGGCAACCCCGTCTCACCCCGCATCGCCTACCTCACCCGCTCAATCGCCGCCTTCAACGCCGCCGAGGAACGCATCAACGACTACGAGCAAAAGGCCAAGATCAGCGTCGGCAACGAGGCCGGCGCCATCATGACCAACCAGGCCAACCTGCCCTACAAGGGCCGCGCCTATGACAAGGTGATGCTCAACACCTACAAGGCCCTCAACTACCTCCAGCTCGGCGACTCCGATGCCGCCCGCGTCGAACTCAACCGCGCCCTCCAACGCCAGCGCGATGCCGTGGATGCCAACGCCCAACGCATCGAGGAATCCAAACGCCTAGTTGAGGAGGCACGCTCCAATGGCGTTAAAGACGAGCAGGGCCGCAATGCCGGTTCCTACGACGTGGACAAAGCCAGGTCCAACCCCCGCACCGCCGCCGCCCTCGCCACCGTTGACGCCGACCTCGACTCCACCATCCAAGCTCAGGCCTGCGGTGACTACGTTAACCCCTTCGCCGTCTTCCTCGATGGCCTCGTCTTCACCGTCCAGGGCACTGATGCCTCCGACCTCGAACGTGGCCGTAAATCCTTCGAACGCGTCGCCGCCATGTCGCCCGATAACCCCTACCTCCTCGCCGATCTCGCCGCCGCCGAGGCCCTCGCCCAAGGCCGCTCGCCCGCCCTCGCCGTCACTCCTGAGCCAGCCCCGTCCGCCCCCACCGCGCCCGCCACCGAAGAACCCGTCGTTATAATTCCCGCCGTCCTCGCCACCACTGGGGTCGCATCTGCCGCCCCCGTCGCGGCCCCAGTCGCCACGCCCGCCGGCGATCTCGTCTACGTCATCTTCGAGACCGGCACCGCGCCTTTCCGCGATGAGATTCGGATTGATATCCCCGTCATCCTCGTGACCGACGGCCTCTCCTACATCGGCGCCGCCTTCCCTAAAATCAAAACCGTCCCCGATTATGCCCCCGCCCTCACCGTCACCGCCGGCACGGAGTCCTACCCCACCGCCCTCATCGCCTCAATAGACAGTGTCGTTGCCCAGGATTTCAAAAACGAGTGGCCCACCATCCTAACCAAGACCCTCATCTCCACCGCCACCAAGGCCATCACCCAGGCAATCATCCAGAAGCAGCTCAACGACCAAGGCGGTATGGCCGGGCTCATTGGCGGACTCGCCATGGGTGCCCTCAATGCCTCCACCAACATCGCCGACACCCGCACTTGGCGCTCCCTGCCCAAGCAGTTCCAATACGCCCGCCTGCCCGCGCCCGCCGATGGCCAGCTTACCCTGACCGCCGCCGGCAACACTCAGGTCGTTGCCGTGGAACCCGGACGCGTTAACGTCGTCTACGTAAAGTCCACCGGCGCCTCCACGCCCCTCCTCGTGAGCCAATTCACCTTGAGAAAATAATCCGCCTCACTCCTCCCGTTTCCGGTCTCCTTCCTCCCCCATGAAAACGCTCCTCCCCATCCTCGCCTTCGCCGCGCTCGGCCTTACCGGCTGCGCAACCAGCGTGAACACCGTGCAACGCGCCAACCCGCAGGCCACGCCGTCCTACGTCGCCGACCAGCGCGTCGTCACCGACACCACCCTCGCCCGCAAGCTCTCCACCGTCTCCGTAAGCGAGGCCAAGGTCTCCGGTAACCTGCTTAAAATCCAAGTTACCCTCGAAAACCGCTCCACCAAGCCCCAGGCCTTCACCTACAAATTCGACTGGATCGCCGACGACGGCATGGAGCTCTCCGGCCCCACCGGCGGCTGGAAACAAATCCAGCTCGAGGGCCGCGAGGTTCGCGCCATCTCCGCCATCGCCACCAACCCCCGCGCCGTGGACTTCCGTTTAAAGGTCCGCGAAAATAACTAGTCCCCGCCCGCTCGCACCCTCGCCCGCACCGTCACCACGAAACTTTCCCACCCATGAAATCCACCCGTTTTACCCTCCTCGCGCTCACCGCTGCCTCCGCCGCATTCCTCACCGGTTGCGCCACTCAAAACAACGCCAAGTATGTAGACTCCCAGGGCCCGAACACCATCGTCTCCCTGAACTCCATCAACATCCAGGACTGGAACACCGCCGCCGATAAACTCGTCGCCTCGCTCCTCGCCTCCGGCGTCCTCGAGCGCGCTCCCGAGCTGCCCGCCGTCATGGCCATTTCGCGTATCCGCAACAACACCCAGCAGCAGGTTGATACCGATTCCCTTACCAAGAAAATCCGCATCGCCCTCAACCAGACCGGCAAGGTTGTCACCACCACCACCATGGGCCCCGATGGTCGCGTCGAAGACGCCATGGCCGCCGACGCCGGCGCGATGGGCGCCTTCATGGCCGGTCAAAAGCAGGTCACCAAGCTCCCCTACTACACCCTCTCCGGTAAACTCCTCGAAGACCGCGTGAGCGTTGGCAGCACCAAGCAGGTCACCTACACCTTCCAGCTCTCCCTCACCACCGTGAAGGACGGCCTGGCTCTCTGGGAAGGCGAAGAGCTCATCACCAAACAGGGTCAGCGCTCATCCGTTGGCTGGTAAATCAGTCCGGCGATCTTACCCGCTTCCTCTCTTCCGGCCCGGTCGCCCCAAAAGGCGTCGGGCCTTTTTTATTTTCCGATCTCCCCCGAAGCGGAACGACAGAGTCGTTTCGTCCGATCCCGCTCCCTTCACCCCCGCGTCCCATCTTCCGAACGACAGCGCCGCCGCTCTCGCCTCGCCCTGAGCCGTTACCTTCCCGCCCTACTCCCCAACTGGCGTGAGGGGTTTCGTATACGATCGTAGCGCTCCGCTCACTCTTTGCCGTGCGCCGCGTGCCCCTCCAGCAAAGACTCTTCTTGATCGAGCAGATACTGAAGCGGCCGGTGCGTCTCGTCCGTGATCACGTTTTTCCGCCACAACTCGTCGATCGCCACACGCTCGGCGCGGAGCGCGTGCAGCCGGTGCCGGATCCCCGTCGTGCGGCGTAGTTTCGCACTAGCCTTTACTTTACCTTCGGCGGTCAGCTCCGCCAGGCGGTGCTCGTATTCCGCAACAACAAGCGCAAGCGCCGCGCGTTCCCCGTGTGTGTAGTTGGCCGTTTCGATCTCCTTCAAGCCCCTGAGCGCGCTTTCGACTGCCGCGGTGCGGGCGAGTTGAGTTTCCCGGGCAAAGGTGTCGTCCGCGCGCAGTCCGAGTTTGCAAATCAAAGCCTCCAGCGTGGTGCCTTGCAGCAGGAGGGTCGAAACGATCACACCAAATGCCAGAATGATCACGGTGTCGCGCCCCGGGAAATCACTGCCATCAGGCAGCGTGAGCGGAATCGAAATCGCCGCCGCGAGCGTGACGCTGCCACGCATTCCCGCCCAGCCCGTCACAAACACCCCTTGCCAACTCGGCGCGGTTTCGGTGGTGCGAATCTTTTTTGAAAGCAAACGCGGCAAATGCGCTCCGGGGAAAACCCAGATTAACCTGGCCAGAATTGCAGCGCCAGTCACCGCGCCCACCACCAGCAATATATAACCGGTTGAATAGCGGTCATCGAGACGATCCAGAATAGCGGGAAATTGTAACCCCAGCAAAATAAACGCCAGCGCGTTCAACCAAAACAAAATGAAGGACCACACCGAATACGCATTGCGCCGGGTTTCCACATCCATCCGAAGCGGATCCCGCCATCCCGAGTAGAGACCAGCCGTAACCACCGCGAGGATACTCGATACCCCGATTGCTTCCGCCGCCAAATACGCGATGAACGGGATCATCAACGAAATCGTAACCTCCACCATCGCGTCCGTGTTATGCGTGGCCAGCAGGAGGTCGCGGAGTTTTCCGATCAGATAGGCGATCGCCAATCCCAGCGCCAATCCGCCCACAGCGAGAATTACGAAATCCAAAGCTGCCGCCCGCACCGAAAACGTGCCGACCGCCACCGCCGCGAGTGCGAATTTAAACGCCACCAGACCCGTGGCATCGTTCATCAAACTCTCGCCGTTAAGGATCGTCGTCAGTCGCGCCGGCACTTTGAGCCGCTGCGTGATCGCGCTTACCGCCACGGCATCGGTGGGTGAGACCACCGCTCCGAGCGCAAAGGCCATCGCCAGCGGCAGATCAGGCACCAGCCAGTGCGCCGTCAGCCCGACCGCCAGAGTTGTGAAAATAACCAGCCCGGTGGAGAGCAGCAGTATGGGCCGCTTCGCCTCCACGAAATCACGCAGCGGCATCAGCCAGCCTTCAGCGAAAATCAGCGGCGGAACGAAACACAGAAAGAAGAAACCAGGATCAAGTTCTATGCGCGGAAACCCCGGCCAGAAGGTCGCTGCGATCGCACCGAGCAAGTAGGTAATCGGCATCGGCCACGGCAGCCGCCGACCCAAAATACTCAGGACGGTTACGAGAAAAAATAAGACAAGGGCGTTATGGAAGGATGCCATGCGAAAGCCGGGGGAACGCACAAATCGCGCCCGCTCCGTGCCTCAACTTCAATCAGAACCCTCCCGCGTGGCGAAAATCACCGTTCGCCGGCTCGCGTCCTTCCGATGGATGATACCGTTTACGAAGGGAAATGAGACCGCGCTCGGCACCGCTGCCAAAATCAACCGATGGTTTCCCTAAACCCGCGCGCCCCCCCCCCGCACACCGCACTCCGCCGAAACATCATTGCACCGTGATGGCACCTGACCGCATTTTAATTGTCCTCCTTACCCGCATGAAAACCTCCTCCTTCCTTCGTTCCATCACCGCCTTGCTCTGCCTCGCCGTAGCCCCCTTCGCCCTCCTGGCCGATGAAGTCACGCCCGCCGTCACCCCGGCGCCCGCCGCACCCGCCGCCGTCACAGACATCCGCATCATCCTCAAAACCTCCAAGGGCGACATCGAGGCCACCCTCTTCGCCTCCAAGGTTCCGATGACCGTCGCCAACTACCTCAACCTCGCCACCAGGGGTTTTTACGACGGCCTCACTTTCCACCGTGTCATCCCCGACTTCATGATCCAAGGCGGCGACCCCGATGGGACGGGTCGCGGCGGCCCCGGCTACCAGTTCGCCGACGAGTTCGACCGCTCCCTCCAGCACAGCAAACCCGGCATCTTCTCCATGGCCAACGCCGGTCCGGGCACCAACGGCAGCCAGTTTTTCGTTACCCACGTCGCCACCCCTCACTTGGACGGACGCCACAGCGTCTTCGGCGAGGTTACCAAGGGTATGGACGTGGTTAATACCATCACCAAGGGCGACAAAATCGTGAAAATCGAAATCCTCGACTCCACCGCCTCCCTCTTCGCCACCCAAGCCGCGAACCTCGCGAAGTGGAACGCTGCGCTGAAGAAGTGATGCCCATTCGCGTGAAGTTGGCGTAATCTCAGGGCTCGACACGGTCCTAGGACCGAATCCGTCCCGGGTGCCTCGAGGGCGTCTCGCCCTACGTTATGAGTTTCCAACCGGACGCCCAAAACGGCTTGCGAGACACAGGCACCCGCCGGACCCGCTCGCCCTTCGCACTTTCGGTCAACTTCAGAATGGGTTGTTGAGGCAAAAGGGAGTTGCAGCCCAAGGGCGGGCGTTTAGTTGTCACTGGAGTCAGTGAGTGCCGCGGGTGTAGTATAACGGCTATTATGCGTGCTTCCCAAGCATGAGACGAGGGTTCGACTCCCTCCACCCGCACCACTGACAAACCCGTGGCTCGTCACTTCGCGCGCACCGCACGATTCCAAAAGACATCGGTCGCTAAAACGGTTGACGCAAAAGGCGGTATTTTTCGGGTCAGCCACCCCGCGTCGGCCGGCACCTAAAGAGTGATTGAAATACCGCGCTAGCTGCTCAACTTTCTCTCATTTACCGTGGCCACTAAAACATCCCCCTCTTCGTCCGGCGCCACTCCCGAACCCAGCTTTGAGGACGCCATGCAGCGGCTCGAAGCCATCGTGGATGCGATGGAATCCGGCGACACACCGCTCGCCGAGTTGCTCGCCCAGTTCGAGGAGGGCTCCAAACTTCTGGCCCAGTGCGAACATCGCCTCAAAGCCGCCGAACTGAAGATCGAGCAGCTCAAACGCCAGAAAGACGGCACCGCCATCCTCGAGCATTTCCCACACGATCGCTCCGGTGCCTAAGACCACGCCGCCGCTCCTCCCACCACCTTTCACGCAATGAATCCTCGCGCCGAATCATCGGCTTCCGCCTCGACCGCTCAGTCAGCTTCGCTCCGTCTGCTCGACCAGATTAGCTCTCCCGACGACGTCAAAGGCCTCTGCGTTGAGCAACTCCCCCAGCTCGCGCAGGAAATCCGCGAGGAACTCATCCACGTCACCGCGAAAAACGGCGGTCACGTCGGCCCGAATCTCGGCGTCGTCGAGCTCACCATCGCACTCCACCGCGTCTTCTCCACGCCGAGGGACAAGTTCGTCTTCGACGTCGCCCACCAAGGCTACATCCACAAGCTCCTCACCGGCCGCCAAGGCGAGTTCTTCCGCAAAATCCGCCAGACCGGCGGTGCCTCCGGCTTCCTGGCCCGAGATGAGAGCGCCCACGACTCCTTCGGTGCCGGCCACGCTGGCACCGCCCTCTCCGCGGCCCTCGGCATGGCCTCCGCCCGTGACTTGAAAGGAACCGATGAACACGTGGTCGCCCT
>CAMDHP010000079.1 GCA_945898185.1 Akkermansia muciniphila
CCCCGAACCTGCCGCCAGGCCACCTAAGGGCGTTCAAAGCGGTCATAGACGCCCAGGAGTTCGCTTGGCTGCCCCCATGGCGGAGGGGGCAGAATAAACGCGAACGCGACGTATTGCACTTACGCCGCATTGCCCTGCGCCTTATCCGGAAAAGCACAAATCTATCGCGGGTAAAACTCGCCCTGCGATCCCTCGCCTGGCCGCTTTTGTTGCCACTCAAGGCACTGCAGTCAGCCCTAGCCTGCACCCAGCCGGGCTTGCCGCGACGCTTTCTGCGCGGCGCCGCCGATCTCGCTTTGCATAATATCCGCGCCGATGCGCTGGGGGCCCTGCGCGATACCAGACCGAATAACCGCCACCTCGCCGGTCTCTACGTGCCGGATCGGGAAAACCAGGCCATGCTCATCCATCTCAATCGGGATCAGGCAGAGAGCGCCATCGGCGACAAGCTGGCCTTCGTCGCCTTCTGCAGGAAACACCACCTTCCCCACATTCCCGTGCTCGCCCACGGACAAGGCGCCACCCTGCTCGCGTCTCCCGAGGAATGGCCCGCGGCCGATCTCTTCGTCAAGCCGACCAACCTCTGGGGCGGCCAAGGCGCGGCTGTGCTTGAGCATGTCGCCGCAGGCGGGTGGCGCGATGCCGGCGGCCGGTTGCTCCACCCGCACGAATTCGCCGCCTGGGCCGGGCGACATTACGGCGATGCCCCTTGGCTGATCCAGCCGATGCTGCGGGTGGATCCAACCTGGAGTGATTGGAGCCCGGGACCGCTCGGCACCGTGCGCGTCGTAACCGTCATTGTGTGCCCCGGCGAGTCGCCCGAACTGATCGCCGCTTCAATGCGGCTTCCTCGCGCAAACATGGTCGTGGATAATTTTTCGGCCGGAGCGCTCTCAGCCGAGATCGATTGGCGTGACGGCAGACTCGGGCCGGCGCTCGGACACGGCACGTTTCCCCGCTGGCATGACCGACACCCCGACACGGGAGCCGGTATCACCGGCGCCCGTATTCCGCGCTGGGAGGAGGTGTGTGCCTTGGCTTGCGCCGCCCACGCCGCCGCGCCGGGCCTCGTCGCCGTAGGCTGGGATATCACCTGTCGTGCAGGCAGCCCGATTGTAATCGAGGCCAACCCAGTTTTCAATCTGGCGCCCACCGTCATTCTTGGCGAAACCCGCTGGCTTGATGCGATGCAGAATCGTCTCGCTTCTCTTGATCCAAAATACGGCGCACGCCATCAATCATGACCCCATCCCTCACCCTCGCCTTTGCATCCGACGAGAACTACCTGGATGGTCTCGTCGGCACGCTCTCCGGCGTGGTCAGATCCGCCCCGGGCGCGACTATCCGGGCCCACGTGCTCGACTGCGGCATCCAGGACTCCGGGTGGCGAGAGATGGAGCAAACCCTGCGCGCCCGATTTAGCCACCTTGAGCTCGTTCGGCAGGTGATCGAACCGAGTCAACTCAGCGCATTTAACCCACAGAATCGAAATAATCGCCTCAACAACTCCGCCTACGCGCGTCTCCTCCTGCCCGAGTTGTTGCCGGATACGGAGCGTATTCTCTACCTCGACTGCGATTTGATGGTGGATGCCGACCTGCGTCCCTTATTCAGCACTCAGCTTGAGGGTGCGCTAGTCGGTGCCGTGGCCGAAGGTCACCTTCCGCTACTTGTCCAAAACGTGTCGCCCGAACTCATTCCCCCTTCGGAAAAAGACAGTCTCGCCTTCAACTCAGGGGTCTTGCTCATGGATTTAGCGGCCATGCGGCGCGCCGGTTTAATCGCCGAGATTAGGAGCGCCCCCCCTTTTTTGAGCCAAAAGATGCAGGACCAAGCCTCGCTCAACCGTGCCTTGATGTCCCGATGGAAAAAACTTCCCACCCGCTGGAATCACCAGCGTTTTGTCACCGAGCATTTTTCCATTTATCGCGATTATCCAGATACGGTCTGGCACTTCATCGGCAAGATGAAGCCTTGGCATTTCGACCCGGACTACGCCCGCGGACTCGTCGCTGAATTTCAACGCGACATCATCACCACCGGCTGGAAGCCGCGAAAAAAAGGGACTTGGCGCACGCTCAGCCCGGCCTGGCGCGACCTTCTAAAAGCGTCGCACGCCTTCGCCTGCCGCCACGGATTCTACGGTCGCAGCCGGTCCGCTTGATCCGTTTGCTTCACCCATTGCCCGCCATGCGTCTCACCAATCTAACTTTTCTTGTCCGCCTTTACAACTGGTGGCACGGCTCGCGCGTAGTCCGTCAGGGCCCCGGGCATCGCCTCCGGTCATCCAACGCCCGCCTGCGCGGCACCCGCGTCGAGTTCAGCGGCTGCGAGGGCGAGATCGTGCTGGGCCGCGACGTGCGGCTCTTCGATTGCACCATCACGCTGCGGGGGACCTCGCCGCGCCTGATCATCGGCGCCGAGACACGGTTGCGCGGCGTGCGTATCGTCGTCGAGGATCGCGGCAGCCGCTTGCACATCGGCGCATCGACCTCGATGACCGGAGCGATCCTGCAAGCCAAGGAGGGCGGTTTGGTCGAGTTCGGAGCCGACTGCATGGTTGGCGGCGGTGCAGACATCAGCAACAGCGACAGCCACTCGTTGATTGATGGAGCCGACGGCTCGCGCTTAAACCACGCCCGCGACATCGTCATCGGCGACCACGTTTGGCTCGGCTCGGGCGCGTGGGTTTCCAAGGGTTCACGCATCGGCTCGGGCAGCGTCATCGCCGCTCGTTCCCGGGTGGTGGGCGAAGTGCCTTCCAACGTGCTGGCCGCCGGCTCGCCCGCCAGTGTCAAACGCACCGGAGTAAGCTGGAGTCGGGATCGTCTGGGTGTGGAGCCTTAAATGGTGGCCTGCGTGCCACCTGCCGCTTCAGATGATTCTACAAGCCCACCCCACCGGAAACGCCAACGTGCGCCACGCCGCACTCGCACTCGCCCAGGCCGGCTTGCTTGGCGAATTCCACACCTGCCTCGCCCCCGCGCCCGACGCTGCCTGGCTGCGTCTGCTGCCCGCCGCCTTGCGCCGCCAAGCCCTGCGCCGTGCAATCCCGCCCGAGCTAGTCGGCCACACCCGCACCCGCCCCGCCCGTGAACTGGGACGGCTGGTTTTTTCCGCCCTTGGCTGGACCCGCTGGCTCCGCCCCGAGACCGGCCCGTGTTGTATTGATACCGTTTATCGCGACCTCGACGAAGCCGCCGCCCGCCGCCTGCGCTCGCACCGCCCGCGCTTCACCGCCGTCTATGCCTATGAGGACGGGGCGGACGCGCTCTTCGCCACCGCGCGCGAACTCGGCCTGCCGACTGTTTACGATCTGCCCATCGGCTACTGGCGCTTCGCCCGCCGCCTGCTTGCCGAGGAAGCTGAACTCTCTCCGGAATGGGCTGGCACTCTTGGCGGCCTGCGCGACAGCGAGGCCAAACTCGCCCGAAAAGATCGCGAACTGGCCCAGGCCGACGCCGTGTTCGTGGCGTCGTCATTCACCCGCGCCACGCTCGCCGAGGCCCCTGCGCCGCCAAAAAATATCATCGTCATCCCCTACGGTGCGCCGACGCCTTTGGCTGGCGTGGAGCCGGTCCGCCGCGCGCCCGGCGACCCCTTGCGAGTGTTGTTCGTGGGTTCTCTTGGTCAGCGCAAGGGACTCCGTTATCTGCTCGAGGCCGTCGAATCGCTTGGCACCACCTGCACGCTCACGCTGATCGGCACCGTGCCGGACGCGCCTTGCGCCCCACTCGCCTCCGCGTTGCGCCGCCACCGTCGCATCGCCAGCCTGCCTCACGCCGAAATTCTCGCCGAGATGCGCCGTCACCATGTTTTCGTTTTTCCGTCCCTGTTCGAGGGCTTTGGGCTGGTGCTGTTGGAGGCGATGTCATGCGGTCTGCCACTTATAGCTACGCCGCATACCGCCGCGCCTGACGTCATCACCGAGGGGCGCGAGGGCTCCATCGTGCCGATTCGCGACTCAAAGGCCATCGCCGAGCGTCTGGCCACGCTAGCATCGGATGAAGACCGCCGCTACGCGCAAGCCTGCGCCGCGATTGCCCGCGCTCGCGAGCTGACCTGGGAGCGTTACCGTTCAATCATCGCCCGCGAAGTTACCCTCGTCATCAAGCCCGACTAACTTTGAATCCCTCCCTAAAGCCGTTCGTCTGGCTCTACTTTCTCCTGCTCGTGCTTGAAGGAGCCTTGCGCAAATGGATTCTGCCAGGCCTAGCCGAGCCGCTGCTCATTGTGCGCGACCCCGTAGTGTTGATGATCTACGCCCTCGCGTTCTCATCGGGGGTTTTCCCGTTACGTCCAGCGGTGCTAACGTTGGTAGCCTTCGCCGCTGTGTCGCTAGGTTTCGCTCTGATCGTAGGCACTCCGCCCGTGGTCGCCTTCTACGGTCTTCGCATCAATTACCTCCATGTGCCATTGATCTTCGTTATGGCGCAGACCCTCACTTACGCTGACGTGCTGCGGATCGGTCGGGTCGCCTTGTGGCTCACCCTCGGCATCACTGCGCTAATGCTCTTGCAATACAGTGCTGGTCCGAACTCTCCGCTAAACAAAGGCGTCGGCAGTAGCGAGGGCGGCCAGCTCGGCGGAGCCCTCGGCAAAGTTCGCCCGCCTGGGCCCTTTTCCTTCATTACCGGCCCGATGGCGTGGTTTCCGCTCGCAACCGCTTTCGTGATGTATGGCTGGATAAATCGGGGAGTCTACTCGCGCAGGCTGCTGGTCGCGGCGACCGCGGCCATAGTCATCGCCGTGCCCATTTCCATCAGCCGCGGTCTACTCTTCTCCGTGCTGATCGTGGTCGTCTTGGGCTTGCTCAGCGTAGCCCGCGATGTGCGTCGCCTTGGAGCTATTTGTCTCCCCTTGGTGCTGGTGCTGGTCCTCCTTCAATTCGCCGCCAATCAGGAGCTCACCGCTGCATTCTCCTCCCGCTGGCAGGACTCCACCGTTGCCGGCGGTGGCATCGGCCAGACGATTGTGAACCGCTTCTTCGGGGACTTTGTCACGGCGTTTGATGTTCTTTCAGACGCTCCCGCTTTCGGACACGGCATCGGTCTCGGGTCCAACGTCGGCGCCCGATTCACCACCGGCGAAATCACCTTCCTGCTCGCCGAGGGCGAATGGCCCAAAATCCTGCTCGAGCTTGGCCCCATGCTCGGTCTCGCCTTTATTCTCTACCGTTGCTGGCTCGCCCTGCACGTCGTCTGGAGCGCCTGGCTCGGACTGCTCCGCACCGGCGACGGTCTTAGCTGTATGCTGGCCGGTGCGTGCGCGCTACCCGTGCTGAACGGTCAATGGGCTCCGCCCACCATTCTGGGTTTTGCCGTCTTCGGCGCCGGCCTCGCCCTCGCTGCCGCCCCTGACCCCGACGTCGAGGAAGATTTCAACGAGGCCTACGAGGACCTCGACGACAACACACCGGTTCAAGAGGAATCCTCTGTTCGATGAAACCTGTTGCTACCGCGCCCACCCGAGTTCTCCTCGTCGGTAACTTCGCCGGCGACCGGCAGGAAAGCATGCTGCGCTTCGGCGCGCTGCTACGCGAGGGACTCTTAACCGCCGGCCACACCGTGCAGCTCGCCGCGCCCGGCCCGGTCTTCGCAAAGCTAGCCCGTTCCTACCGCTACAACGGCGTGCCGAAGCTTCTCGGCTATATCGATAAATTCGTGGTGTTCCCCGCCCGGCTCCGCGCGTTGGCGCAGAATTTCCGACCCGATATCGTTCACGTCGTTGACCACGCCAATTGCGCCACCGTCACCCACCTTCCTTTTCCGACCCTTTGCACCTGCCACGATGTGCTCCAGATTCGCGTCGCCGCCGGAGAATTTCCCGATCGCGCCCTGGCGCGCTCCGGACGCGCCTTCCAGCGCTGGATACTCGGCCACATCCGCCGCGTCGGCCACGCCGCCTGTGTCTCCAGCCAGACCCGCGCAGATCTGCTCCGCCTCACCAATTGGCAGGAGACTCGCACCAGCGTAATTCCCAACGGCCTCAACTACCCCTATCGCCGCCGCACCCCGGCCGAAGCGGCTATCGTGCTTGCTCCTCTTGTCGCGCGCGGTGCGCTCCCCGCGTCGGTGCTGGCCGGCCCCGGCTTCATCCTCAACCTCGGTGGCGGCCAGTGGTATAAAAACCGCCCCAGACTAATCGCCCTCTACGCCCGGCTTCGCACGCTCGTGCCCGACGCTGCGGATCTCGTAATCGTTGGCAAACCCCTCGATGAGGCCGATCGCTCCCTCTGCGATTCGCTCGGTCTCGCGGCTCGGATCCACGTTTACAGCGACGCGAGCAACACCGAACTCGAAGCACTCTACTCGCTCGCCTCCGCGCTCGTTTTCCCGTCCTTGGCTGAGGGCTTTGGCTGGCCCGTCGCGGAGGCTCACGCCTGCGGGTGCCCCGTTTACACCTCCGACCGTGCCCCACTTACCGAGGTCGGCGGCGATGCCGCGTGTTATTTCGACCCCGCCGCGCCCGAGCTTGCCGCCGCCCGCATCGCCGCCGCTTGGCCCGATCGCGCCGGCCTCGCCGAGGCCGGCCTGGCCCGCGCCGCCCTCTGGTCCCCCTCGCTCATGCTCGAACGCTATGTTGGGCTCTACCGCCAACTCGGATAGCCCGTGCAAGGATTACAGTGCTCTGCCGACGACTCGGCTCACGCCCGCATCATCACCGCCTCGGCACTCTCGCCGGCCGATCTTTTTGCGCTCATCGGCCATATTCCCGATTTTATTCAAGATAGATATCAAGGGCGCGGAGGTCGAGGCGGCCTCCGCTCTTTCACCTCTGCTTAAATCCACAGCCGACATAGCGCATCATACCCGCGCCGCCGTGGCTGCGATTAAGCGAGGTGCCCACGGCAACGAGACAAATATCTGGCTCCAAACCGCGCTGTCGCTCTCCGCCGACGCCGTTAGAACAGTGTCAAACCTGCCCGATCAGGATCTAACCGGGCCTGCATCCCCGTCGGAGTTTTTCCTTTAACCGGATTTTATGGACCCACTGCCTAGCCTGGCATCGGTGCCGGCACTTTCAAGGCGCCGCATCGCTCCCGAAGGTGTGGCCGCGCCTTAAGTTGCTGTTTTCGCCGGATGCGCCCGGAGAGTTGGCACATCTGATGGCGCGGAACGCTGAGGAGGGCACCGGATTCGCACGACGATCGTTGTCACCCGAATTTAGATGCAGATCAGGCAAAATGCGTTTTAACGCTGGAATCTTAGACTGGTTGAAAACAAGCGCATGAAAATCACAGTTATCAACCGCTCCGACAGCTCGGCGGTGCGCTGCCCTCTTCGAATTACGATCCTGCAAGGAGCATTCTTCCCCGTTCCGCCCGTGCGGGGTGGAGCGGTCGAGAAGCTCTGGTATGGATTGGCGGAAGCCTTTGCGGAAGCCGGACACATGGTAACCCACCTCTCGCGGGCGGTGCCCGAGCTGCCTGCCACCGAGGTGCGCAGCGGGGTGAAGCACCTGCGCGTAGCCGGCTACGACCAGCCGCCAGGCACCTTGGCCCTCAAGTGGCGCGACCTGCTCTACACCCGGCGCGCGCTGGCGGCGGCACCTGCGGCGGATATCTTGGTGACGAATACATTTTGGGCACCGCTGCTGGCGCGAAGCGCGCAAGGTGCAATCTACGTGAGCGTGGAGCGCGGACCAAAGGGCCAGATGCGCCTCTACGGGCGAGCGGCGCGGCTGCGGGCTTGTTCGCAAACCGTAGCCGACGCGATCGCCGCCGAGGCCCCAAAGCTAAGCGCGCGCGTTCGGGTAATTCCGAATCCACTGCCTTTTGCGCCGAACGAGCCGGTTCCGTCGCGCACCGATCTCGCCAAGTTTTTGTTTGTTGGACGTATTCACCCCGCCAAGGGCGTGGAATTGTTACTGCAGGCTTTCACGCAGGCCAAAAACTCGGGTGCACTCCCGCCCAAAGCGTCACTTGATCTCGTCGGCCCGGCGGACTCAGCCCAAGGCGGCGGCGGCGAGGGTTGGTGGCGTGGCGTGCTGGCGCGTCACGCCCGAGCCGACATCAATTGGGCCGGGCCAGTATATGACCCGGAGCGGCTCAATGCGATTTACCGCGCGGCTTCGGTGTTTGTTTACCCCTCCCTCGACGGTAAAGGCGAAGCGATGCCCATCGCGCCGCTTGAAGCGATGGCCTGGGGCTGCATCCCGGTGGTATCGAACCTGGCCTGTTTCCGCGACTACCTCAGCTCAGGAAGCAACGGCTTTGTTTTCGACCACGAAGCGCCGGACCGGGTCGAGCGTCTGGCCGCCGCGCTCGCGCTGGCAACCGGAGCCGAGGCACAAGCGCTGCGCCCGGCCGTCGCGCAGGTGCGGCAGAGTCATGCCATGGAACCGATCGCGGCGCGCTTCATCGAAGATTTCTATTCGCTCACCAAAGGGTAAACCCGTTAAGCCTGTGCTTTTGCCTGTGAAGAAGGTCTCTGTCTCCATCCTCATTCCGATCAAAAACGAGGCGGTCAACCTGCCCCGCTGCCTCGCCTCGGTCGCTTGGGCCGACGAAGTGTGGGTGGTGGACTCGCACAGCACGGACGGCTCGGCCGCGGTCGCAGAAGCGACCGGAGCGCGGGTAGTTCAGTTCGACTTCAACGGCACTTGGCCGAAGAAAAAAAACTGGGCGCTAGAGCACCTGCCCTTCGATCACGAGTGGGTGTTTATTCTCGATGCAGACGAGGTGTTACCGCCGGATACGGAAGCCGAGATCCGCGCCATCGTAGAGGATCCAGCGCATCCAATGGACGGCTATTGGATCAACCGCCGCTTCATGTTCATGGGAAAGTGGCTAAAACACGCCTATTACCCGAATTGGAATCTGCGTCTCTTCCGGCATGCCCGCGGGCGCTACGAGAAAATCACCGATGCGCCTACTGAGAGCGGCGACAACGAGGTTCACGAACACGTGATCGTAAAGGGGGCCACCGGGCGCCTTCGGTCGGAGATGGATCACTACGCCTTCCCCTCAGTCGAGGTGTTTGTGGAAAAACACAACCGCTACTCGAACTGGGAGGCTAGCGTGGCGGTTTTCGGACGGCTCGAGGGCAACGCGCTGCAGCACGGCAGGGTCGGCTGGCGGCGGCGGTTCAAAGCTTGGTCGCAGCGGCTACCCTTTCGTCCGTGGCTGCGCTTCGCCTACGTCTATTTCTGGCAGCGCGGATTCTTGGACGGACGCGAGGGCTACTACTTCGCCCGGCTTCACGGTGTCTATGAACTGCTGGCTGTCGCAAAGACCCACGAGCTGCGTCTCGGCCGACGGAATGCCAGAAACTCATGAGCGCACCTCACGATTTCGCTCCTCTGCGTCTGCTGCACGTCGTCCACACTCTGCGCGGCGAATCGGGCGGACCGACGGAATCAGTCCGCCGCTCCACCGAGGCTCTCCTCGAGCTCGGGCACACGGCGGAAATCGCCACCCTTGAGCGACCGGAGGACCTGCCAGCCGGAGAAAATCTCGCCGTGCACTCGCTTGGGACCCGGGCCGGCGACATCGGCTACGGCACGACGCCAAAGCTTATCCCGTGGCTGAAGGCCGCCCAGCCCCGTTTCGACGCCGTGATCATCCACGGCCTCTGGCAATTCCAAGGTTGGGGCACGCACCTCGCTCTGCGCGGCACAAAGACGCCCTACCTCGTATTCCCGCACGGAATGCTCGACCCTTGGTTTCGCAAAAAGTATCCGATTAAACACTACAAAAAGCAGTTGTATTGGTGGTTGCGCGAAGGCCGGGTGCTGGCGGGCGCAGCGGCCGTGTGTTTCACTTGTGAAGAAGAACGGAGCCTCGCAAAGACTACGTTTTACCCCTACCGAGTAAAGGAGCGCGTGCTCGCGTTCGGCACCGCCGATCCCAACGGCGACCCGGCCGGACAGCACGCGGCGTGGGCAGCCTATTGCCCGGCGGCGATGGAGCGACCCTACCTGCTTTTCCTCGGCCGCCTTCACCCCAAGAAAAATATTGAAGCGCTGCTCCAGGCGCACGGTCGCTGGACGGCGAAAGACCGGGCCGCGCCGCGTCTCGTAATCGCGGGTCCGGGGCTGGAAAGCGCCTACGGCAAGGGCTTGCTCGAGCTTGCCGGAAAGGTCTGCCCGGCGGGCTCGGTCCTCTGGCCGGGTATGCTCACGGGGCCGGTCAAATTTGGTGCCTTGCGCGGTTGCGAGACCTTCGTGCTAGCCTCGCACCAGGAAAACTTTGGCATCTCCGTGGCCGAGGCCCTGGCCTGCGGCCGGCCGGTGCTCATCAGCGACAAGGTGAACATCTGGCGCGAAATCGAGGGCGACGGTGCGGGGCTGGCGCGCGGCGACACGCCCGAGGAAGTTGCGGCTTTGCTTGCGGCCTGGCGGGGGTTGGATGCGGCGCAGCGGGAGGCGATGGGCCGCGCGGCACGGCG
>CAMDHP010000080.1 GCA_945898185.1 Akkermansia muciniphila
GGTGGAGCGTGGTTTTCACGACGATACTCGCCCGGCGTGCAGGCGTGGCCGGTGCGGAAGGTCGCGCACAATCGTTGCGCGTTCGGATAGCCGGACTGCACCGCCATCTGCTCCACCTGGAGGTTGGTCGTCGCCAGCAGGCCTTGCGCGCGCGTCAGCCGCACGTGTTGGCTCAAAAAACGTGCCGGCGACCAAATCATCCTCGACTACGTTTCCTGCCGCTACCGCCTTCGTGAACAGGCGAGGGTGTGATTCGTCCATGGAGGCGATGGCTTCTTTCCGAGAGTCCGGCGCGACACGGAATCCTATTTTTCCTGACAATTCCTGACAGAAAAAGTGCGCTCAGGTGCATCTCCGTGCACGTCGGAAAAGAAACCGAAGAAATGGGCCGGCCTGGAAGTCTCTTTGGTGCGTCGTGTTGCGTCTTGGCGCACGTTAAATACCGTATCCATATCTCGGATTCAACTCCCGCCACCTCCACCAATTGAACGATAGAGAGCCCGCGGGTGCCAAAAGCGCTCGCGGGTTTTTTGTGACACGCGAGCGGGAGTTGAGCCGCGTCCACCGCGCTTCGCGCTCTACGCGGGTGTCTGACAAGCGGCTGCGCCGCTAAACAACTCCCGCCACCTCCACAAATTGAACGATAGAGAGCCCGCGAGTGCTAAAAGCGCTTGCGGGTTTTTTATGCCACGCGAGCGGGAGCTGCAGTAGTTCGATAAACGGGAGCTTCGGCGTTGCGGGATCAAGCGGCACGTGTAGGAGTGATGATATGGAAATGCCGGATTTTAGCCCCGCCGAACGCGAGGCCTTTATCAGCCTTCTCGACGACACCAATTCCAAGGTGCGGACGCAGCTGCTGGCGCATTTTCTGGCCAGGGAGGAGGGAGCGAAACGGTTTTTGGTTTCTCTCGCCGAGGGCAAACATCGCGAACTCGCGTGGCATGCGCGGTGGTTTTTGAACGAACTTCATTTTAGTGATCCGGCGGCAGAGTTCCGCGGATTCATCCGTTCGCTGAATTACGAGCTGGAGACAGGTGTGCTCCTGCTGGCGCGCACCGTTTTGCCGACGGCTGACTTTGGCGAATGCGAGCTGACGCTCGACCGGCTGGCGGCGCGGTGTCGCGAACTCATTGCCGAGCCTTCCTCGGTGCGAATGCGCTGCCGGGCGATTAATCGCGTGCTGTTTCACGAGGAGGGTTTCCGTGGCAACCCCGAAAACTACACCGATCCGTTGAATAGTCTGCTGCCCGAAGTGCTGATGCGAAAAAAGGGCCTGCCAATCACCCTGGGAGTTGTTTACCTGCTGGTAGCTCGGCGCATCGGGCTCGAGCTGGAGGCGGTGGGATTGCCGGGGCATTTTATGGTGGGGTGTTTTTCGGAAACCGTGCCGTTCTACATTGATGCGTTCGATCAGGGTGCCTTCCGCACGCCGGGCGAGGTGGTGATGTTCTTGCGTGGTCAAGGGATGGAGCCCGCCATTGGAGACCTCGCACCCGCGCCGGTGCGGGAAGTCCTGTGCCGCTGCTGCCGTAATCTGGCCAACCATTACGCTGCGGCGGGTGACGAGCGCCGCGCTTTGATGTTCACTCATTTCGTGGGTGATTTCGAAGCAGCCTATGAGCGAAAAACGGCGTGAAGCGACGGGGCGGCGAACCGGATCTTTTAGCCGCAAAGGAAATGAAGGATACGAAAGGCGGAATCTGCGTGGCTGAAGACTTTCGAGCGCAGTCGGGGCTTTTGTTTTGTGGCGCTGGTGGTTTTGCTGGGGGGCTGAATCATGGAAGACTCGGTCACTTACACGCTGGCGGATTTGGAGAACTGGGCTCGACCCGGGACCTCGCTGGCCGTGCTCGGACACCCGATCCGGCACTCGGTTAGTCCGGCGATGCACAATGCGGCACTGGCCGTAATGGCGCGGGAGGACGTGCGCTTTATGGACTGGCGTTACGATCGTTTTGAGGTCGCGCCGGAGGATCTGCCGCGTGCGCTGGCGCTTTTGCACTCAAGAAGGTTTCGCGGGGTGAATCTCACCGTGCCCCACAAGGTACTGGCGGTGTCGCAGGTCGCCGCCATTGACCCGGCGGCGCGACTGGTGGGGGCGGTGAACACGCTGCGCTGGCGCGAGGATGGATGGGAGGGTTTTAACACCGATGGCTACGGTCTGGTGGGCGGCCTTCGAGAAGACCTCGGTGTATCGCTCGCTCGGGCAGACGTCATCCTGCTCGGCGCCGGGGGCGCGGCGCGGGGTGCGGCGGTGGAGTGCCTGCAACGTGGCTGCGCCTCGCTTTGGATCGCAAATCGCACTCAGGCGAACAGGGATGAGTTACTGGCCTTACTCGCACCGCTGGCGGACGGGGTGGTCTTGCGCGGCTTCGATCCGGAAACGGCTGGCGCGGCGGGCTTACCGGCGGGCGCGGTGGTGGTGAACGCGACGAGCGCCGGTCTGAAACCAACCGACCCGCCCCCGATTGATCTTGGCGCGTTGCCGGTGCTCCACGCGGTGTATGACATGATCTACAATCCTGCGGAGACGGCATTGCTGGCGACTGCGCGGGCAAGACAGGTGCCGGCGGCGAACGGACTCTCGATGCTGGTGCACCAGGGCGCGCGCTCCTTGGAAATCTGGAGCGGCCATTCCGTTCCTGTGGCCGTAATGGCGGCGGCGGCGAAAGCGGCGATGGGGCGTTGATCCGCTGCTTGGGCTGGTTGGCGGGAATAGGCTTCATCAAGGCGCTTCGCTCACGAAGACTAGGCCGCAAAAACTCTTCCCGGCCGTTCCCTTAAAGTCGGGTCGCCGCCGGGATCCCGTAGTGCTCAACCACGCGTTTGGTCGCGGCGTCGAGGGTTGCGGCGTCGAGGATCAAGCGCTGCAGGCCGCGGCCTTTCATAAACTCGAAACGGTGCACACCGTCTTTTGGTGCAGCCAGGGCGCCGGTGAGATCGGTGAGGGTGGCGACGGTTTGTCCGTTCACTTTGTCCACCACGAGCATGAGCGCGTCCTGATAGCCGAGGTTTATATCATCCGGCAGCACGCCGCTGAGCACGACGAGTGATTTGCGACCATCGGGTGGCTCCGCGTATTGGTAATACTGAAGGCGGAAGGGAGCGTTTTTGCGCCAATCGTCGCCCCATCCGCGCAGGAAGGCTTGCGAGAGCGGTTGGAAAATCAGCCCGCCCGCGACGACATATGCAGGAGGAGCGTAAAACACTTCGCGCGGCACGGTCTCTTTCTCAAAATTCGCCTCGGGAATCACGTAATCCAACGTCATTTCCTTGTCGGCGCGCAGGATTTTCATTGGCAGTTTTTCGCCTGAAAAATGGGCACGGGTCGCGAGGTTTTCCAACTGGAGGTGGCCGTAGTCGGGGTCGAGGTAATCGCCTTCGCTATCAATCGCGAAGCCTCCGATTTCGAGAAGGATATCGCCCGCCTGCAATCCAGCCTCGCCCTTCGCCTTGCCGGGCTTGTTCACCACCGCACCACGCGGCGCTCCACTCAGACCGAGGTCGGTGACCAGCCCCGGATTGCTGCCCGGTTGCCAGGTGAAATCAAAGTGACCCAGCCCGGCGAAACCGCCCGCGCGATACGCCGTCAGCACCCGTCGAATAAACGAAGCCGGCATCGCGCCGCACAAGCGACTGGTGCCGTAGGTCGTCAAACCCGCCACTCTGCCGTCGCGCTCCACAATCTCCGCCCAGCCGAGACGCCCGCCGATGTCAGTGCTGACCTCCATGATCATTTGCGGAGCGAAGCCCAGCGCCCCCTCGGACACGATGAAACGACTGAAATCCGCGCGACGGCTTTCGAGGTTACCCTCGCGCCAGCGCACGAGGTTAAACTCCGGGCCTGCCGGCACGGTGGTCATCAGTTCGGCTGGCTTCAGGCCGGACCAAAAATCCGGCGCTTCGGTCGTCAGTAGCGCGAGGTTGGTTTGGGCGTCCCACCACTTCACGCGCGCATCATACCAGCGGCCGCGACCTCCTTTTTGAAGACGGACTAGCGTGTGAGTTGGAAGGTATTGGGCGGTGGTCAACACATCGCCGGGCGCAACCACAAGACCGTGTTTGCGGGTCGAGACCGTGGGATTGTTCCAGGGTTGGAAGGCGTCGTGCGCATTGAAGGTGATCTCCACGGTAACCAGTGAGCGCGTCCAGTCCGGCGCGGTGCGGAGCATGGGCTGCGCCTGGGCCGCTGCCGGCACGAATGCGACGGCGAGTGCGAGCACGATGGGGGCAAGAGACAGGGAGCGGGGGAGGGAGCTGAGGCCGCCGAGGGAGAGAAGATTTTTCATAGGCGTTCGGAGGAAACGATGCCGTAGGTGCGAAGGATATCGGCGTTGGCCGCGGTAGCGGCGGCGCGGTCGAGGGCGTCGAGCGGGCCGTATTTCGGCCCCCAAAACTCGAAGCGGTGGCGTTCGCCCTTGTGCTCCAGCAGGGCGCGTTTCACGTCCTCGAGGCAAGTGATGCGCACGCCGTTGATGCGATTGACTAGAGCCTGGCCCCGCACTCCAAAGTCGGCGTTCACCGGATGGGGCAGCACACTGGAAAGCACCACGGGCTCGGTGCGCGCGGCAGCAGGACTCTCGACCGGCAGATGGTGCAGCTCGAAGGCAAGTTGAGCCAGCTCGTCTCTCACGCCGCCTCTACCGCCGTCGCTGGCGGAGTCGAGGTAGTTTGCACTGAGCGAGGTGAAGACCAGCCCTCCGTGGATAAAGTAGCGCGGCGGTTCGTCGTATTGGCGCCCGTTGAGGCGATCGCCGTCGTAGGCCTCGAGGGGCAGGTCAACCTCAAGCGGCCCGCCATCACGCCAGACTTTGAGCCGGAGCACCTGCCCAGCTTGTAGTTCCTGAAAAACTACGGCTACGGTGACGCGATTGCCCTTGTATAGCACGAGGCCATCGCTGCCGACCACGTAGCCGTTGGCCTCGAGCAGCACGTCGTCGGGCTTCAGCACCCGCTCCGCAGGGCCGTTGGCGCGGAGGGCATCCACCCGCGCGCCACGCCCGTCGTCGGGCAATCCGAGTAGACGGCGGTAGGCCGAATTTTGGAGGTCGTAAAAAGTAACGCCCGCCATCGGAAAACCGTCGTAGCGACCATCTTTAATGTCGTCCAGAAAGTGCTGGATCACTTCGGGCGGGATGAAGAAACCGGCGTTTTGCAGCCCAGGCATGCCCTGAAAGGCGACGCCCACCACTTTGTCATCCTGAATGACCGGGCCGCCGCTGTTGCCGGGGTTGATAGCCGCATCCGTTTGCACGGCCAGCAGGGCGCGATTGCCAGGGTGCGCGTAAGGCTGCACCTCGATACGCGAAACGACGCCGCGGGTGAATGACATCTGGTCGCCGCCGGCCGGATAGCCCGCCGTGACCACCGTTGAGCGAACCTCGGGCAGCTCGCCAAATTCCAGCGGTTTTACTTCGGCCAATTCCGTTGGATCAATGAGCTCGAGCAGCGCGAGGTCGCAATCGTGACCCGCGAACACCAATCGAGCCGGGAGCAAGCGGGGGTCTTGGTAACGTCGCACCAGGATTTGTTTCGCCCACGCGATGACGTGTGCGTTGGTGAGAATGCGTCCGCCTTCGATCACGAAGCCGGTGCCGCTCGAGCGCTGCACTGGCTGGAAACGCCACGGCGCATCGTAGACCGGGACCTGGCTGGAGGTGAGAATCTGCACCACCGCACGCTCCGCGACGAAAGCCTCGGCCCGCAAAGCCGCACTTCCGATGCCGCCCAGGAGCAGCGCCATCGGCAGACCAGACAGCACAACGCGAACGAAGCGCCTGCCAAGGTTGTCCGTTCCCGCGAGCACACCTTTTGAATTTTGCATTCCAACATGTTGCAATCCACCCGTCGGCGAACTGCAACGCCCGACGCCCGCCGGCTGCACAAAAAAGCGAGATGGGGCCGCCGCCTCGGACGAGCCCGTTAGGTCCAGCTTTAACTAACACACCTGAAGTTCGCGACTTCAGGAACACGTGACGGGCACCGTAGAGCCCGCCAATGAACAAAAATTTAGCCTCAAACCTGCAGCGATCGCCGACGTTTGAAGGTCGGCAAACAGGCAAGCATCCCGAGGCGTATGCTTCCAGGACGTCGCCTGCGACGGAAAGTTCCTTAGATTATTCAACGTCGAATCCCGCCGCTCCCCGAGGGCGATTCGAAAGCTCCCCGCGCATTCCTTGTAATTCGCTATCGAAACCCGGCGAGCTTTCCCTCTGTGTGCTTTATTAGCTCCCTGCCTATGTCTTCTTCCCCCCCAAGTCTCGACTCGGTCGTAATCGCCGCCGATATCCTACCTACATCAGCCCTCCCGCGACATCAGGATCTGGAAATCAAGGACGCCCAGGTCATCTTCGGCGCCGTCTGGCGTGATCTCGAGTCCACCTTCGGACGCGACCAGCTTCGTTTCCCCAAGGAAATCATCCTGCTCGGCGGCGCGCCTGGCTCCGGCAAGGGAACCAACACCTCCTTCATCCTCAAGGCCCGCGGTCTCACCTGCGAGCCCGTCGTCGTAAGCTCGCTTCTCGACTGTTCTGAGGCCCGCCGCCTCAAAGACGCCGGCCGGATGGTCGGCGATCGTCAGGTCATCGGCATTCTTTTCGCCCGCCTTATTCTGCCTGAATACCGCGACGGCGTGATCCTCGACGGATTCCCTCGCACCCAAGTTCAGGTGGAGTGCCTGAAACTTCTGGTTGATCGCATGCACGCCCTGCGCCGCGAGTTTTACCCGACGGCGCTTCGCGCCCATTTCCGCCACCCGACCGTGCATATCATGGCTCTCTTCGTGGATGAAAAGACATCCGTCGAGCGCCAGCTCAAACGCGGTCTCGATATCCGCAAACACAACGACGAGGTCCGTCGCACTGGGCTCGGTGAGCTCCATGAAGAGCGCGCCACCGACTATGACCTTGAACTCGCCAAAAGCCGCTACCGCGTCTTTAAAGAACAGACTTGGGATGCACTTCAGTCCCTCCGCGAGATCTACCACTATCATCTGGTCAATGCTCAAGGTTCTCTTGAGGAGGTGGAGCAAAATATCCTCCGCGAGCTTCAATACCAAAGCTCCCTCGAGCTCGACCCCCGCACCCACGAGCGCCTGCGCGCCATCCCGGTCGCGAACGATATTATTGTTCACGCCCGCCAGGAACTCGTGAAGCGCCTCGACGGCTACGACTACGAGCACCCCGAGCTTCTCACCCGGGTCGTCGAGTTCATCGAGCGTAAGATCATGCCCATTATCCTGCGCCATGCGATTTCAGGTGTGGCCCTAGTGAATACCGAGGACGCCCTGCTCGATGATCCTGTCGCGCTCGCCATCCTGATTGATATTTTCAGCGAGCGCGGCTTCCATGCCACTGTAGACCTGCACCGCATCGAGATTCCGGATACGTTTGACCTTGCCACCGGCCGGATCGCTTGTCGCGTGAAAAAAGTATTTCGGATCCAAGTCCGGTTCCAAGGCTCCGAAATTCGCCGGGGTTAACACCAGCGGCGGCGTAAGGGTCAGGGCTTGCAGCCGCAGTCGGGCTTGTCGCAGGCACCGCCTTCCGTCGCGGCACCGTGATCGTGGCCGCCGCCCCCGCAGCACCCGCCGGCATCGTGGGCGTGCCCGTGTTCACATTCCTTCTCAGTCGCCGCGCGCACTGCGACGACTTCGACTTCAAACTCCAAGTCCACCCCGGCCAGAGGGTGGTTGGCGTCCAATAGCAACTCGTCGCCCTCGACCCCACGCACCGTCACGATCGGCGCGAAGGCATCCGCCCCGGCGCGAAACTGGTCGCCCGGCTTGATGTCGCCCTCCACCGGCAGCAGCGCTTTCAGCACTCGCTGCACCTGAGATTCGTCACGCTCGCCGTAGCCCTTGGCGGCCGGCACACCAACTTTTGCTTTCATACCGGCATTTAGGCCGCGCATGCCCTCCTCGAGGCCTTCCACAATTTGACTGGCCCCCTCAAGGAAACTTACCGGCTCGCCGCCGATCGAGGCGTCCAACACCTGCCCGGCGGTATCCCTTAACGTGTAGTGAAACGTGACGAAATTGCGGCTCATTATCTTCCCAGCGCAGCACACCTGCCCAGCGACGCCAAGCGCCTACTCGGAGACAATCTCAGGCATAACCCGGGCCGGCCCCCCGCCGCCGGCCGCGAATCATCTCAGCCGCATAGCCGCCCATTCCGCCAAGATTGGGGCATCCGCCGCCGGCATCGGCAGGGTCGCCATTTCCTCCGCCGTCACCCACCGCAAAGCTTGGTGTTCGCGGCTCTCCGGCGGCGCACCTCCCTCCACCAAGCGCGCCACAAACGGGCGCAGCTCGATAGTTAACTCGGCATACTCGTGGCGCACCGCCGCTAAAGCCGCGCCCACCTCGATCTCGCAGCCGAGTTCCTCAGCAATCTCCCGCCGTAACGCCGCCTCCGCTTTTTCGCCGGGCTCGATTTTGCCGCCGGGAAACTCCCATAACCCACCGAGATGTTTATGCGCTGGGCGTTGGGCCACTAGCACGCGTCGGGCCGCGTCCTCGATCAACGCGCAGACCACGGGCACGGTTCGACTCGTATTCATGGCGGAGCGATATGCCAACAGGCCGGCCTCACCAACCGTAAAACACACGAATATTCAGTAAAACTAACAATTTCGGAACTCCTTCGTAAATTTTATCGCTGCGTGTTTTGCCGCAGAGAACACAGAGCTACGACACCGAGGGCACAGAGAACTTAACCTAGGTTCGGTTGTCCAAGCCAACCGCGAATTACGCGGATCGAGCGGATAAAATAGTATACAGAAAATACCACTAACCGAAGGAACTAACCCTGGGGGTGATACATCGATATCCGGCAATCGTTTGGCATCCGCGTCCATCCGCGTAAGTCGCGGTTTCCAATGCCGTTTTTAGGCTGAATCAGTTTGTCTTTTCCTCTGTAAACTCTGGGTCTGGGCTCCGGCTCGGCTCTGTGGCTAACTCGAAAAAATCCGAGATACAGAATACGAGGCCAGGAGCCCGTGCCAAACCCTGCACACCACGACCAAGGTATTTCAATTTCCCCGGAACCATGCAGGGCTCACGTTCCCGCTTTAAAAAATGGCGCGCCGACGTCGTTCGTCACGGCGTGCGGGAGCCCGCAGCGTTGACGTTTCCTGGTCAGCGCCGCTTCGAGTTTATGCCCTCCACCGTGTTGGGAAAAGAGCGCGCCTGCCGCCGTTCACCGCTCCGCGGGGGCATCCCGGTCCAGTTTCGCCGCCAGATGATTTACACCTCGTCGCACGTTTAGTCTTCAACTTACCCCGCTCCCGCCCCCAGCTTGCGGACGTGCCCGAATCCATGCGCATCCTTATCGTCGGCGGCGGCGCCGCCGGCTTTTTTGCCGCCATTGCCGCGGCCGAGGCCGCGCCGGAGGCTCGCGTGTGCCTTTACGAAGCGACCGCCCACCCGCTCGCGAAGGTCCGTATCTCCGGCGGTGGTCGTTGCAACGTCACCCACGCCTGCCCCGAGCCGCGCGAGCTGGTTAAACGCTACCCGCGCGGCAGTCGCGAGCTGCTCGGCCCTTTCACCCGCTTTGGCCCTCGCGATACCATCGCATGGTTTGCGGAACGCGGCGTCACGTTGAAGACCGAGTCCGACGGCCGTATGTTTCCCGAGTCCGATGACTCCGCCACTATCGTCGAGTGCCTGCGTCGTGCCGCCGAGGAGGCGGATGTGAAAATTTTCACCAGCATGGGCGTGCGAGGAGTCGTCGCCGCCAATTCATTTTGTCAATCAATGATAGACAAAATGCCGGATGAGGCTGGCATGGATTTTGACGTGCTTAAAAGCGGCGGCGGGGGGGGGGGCAGCGGTGTCGTCGGTGCGAATAGTGCGAATGGCGGCGGTGCCGATGACGCTGGTGCCGCACCGCGCGATCTCTCGCAGTCGGGCTTCGATGTGACCTTCACCGACGACTCGGTGTCGCGTTTCGACCGCGTGCTGCTCGCCACTGGCGGCAACAAATCCTCCATCGGCCTCACCATCGCGGAGGCATTCGGCCACGGCATCGAGCCGCCGGTCGCGTCTCTATTCACCTTCCACATTGACGATCCCCGCCTGCGCGGACTCGAGGGCGTGGCCGTGCCCAGTGCCGCCACCAGCGTGCCCGGCACCAGGCTGGTCGAGAACGGCCCGCTGCTCGTAACCCACTGGGGCCTCAGCGGACCGGCTATTTTAAAACTCTCAGCCTGGGGCGCGCGCGAGCTCGCTGCCTGCGAATACCGTTTCCCGCTGCGCATCTCCTGGACCGGCGGCACTCAGACCGAGGCTTTCGACGCGCTCACCTACTGGCGCGACGCCCACCCGCGCAAACAACTCGTTAACACCAACCCCTTCGTGATGCCCTCCCGCCTTTGGGAGCGT
>CAMDHP010000081.1 GCA_945898185.1 Akkermansia muciniphila
CTTCGCCGCCGCCGCAGCAGCCAAGGGCTATCCGCTCTCCGACGGACCCACCAAGACCAGCAGTGGCAGCATCATTGCCTTTCTTGATGCCCCCGAAGGATACGAGATCGAGCTCATTCAGAAGGCTCGCTGATTCGCCACGCAATCAGGTGAATCGGGGCCTTGCGCCGATGCGGTGAGCACCTATCTGGGCTGAATACGTGTCATCCACGATTCGGCAGTCCGAGCCAACCGTGGATCACGCGAATCGATCGGATAAAACACGATACAGAAAAATACCACCAATCAGAGGAACTCTCCCTGCGGGTGATAGAGCGACCTTTGGCAATCTTCTGGTATCCGCGCTCATCCGCGCAATCCGCGGTTTCTAATGCCGTTTGTAGGCTGAACCCAGTCCGAACGATCGCGTGCAAGCACGCTCCTGCTCGGAGCAATCCAACGCACTTAGAACGTCACCGCGCCGCTTACTTCTTTTTTGGGGTGATATTTTTGATCTTCTTGCCGCCGGGGCCGGTGGTGGCAACGGCGAGCGGCTCGTCCTTGCTGTATTTGTTGACCAGCAGCTGCTGCACGATGGTGAAGAGACCGTTGATCGTGGAGTAGAGCGCGAGGGCGGAGGCGAAGTTGTAGCAAATCGCGGTGAAGACCCAGGGCATGATCTTCATCACCATGGCCTGCGGCCCTTCCATTGAGGTGGGCGTCGGGGTCAGCTTCATCTGGAAGAACATGGTGGCTCCCATCAGCAACGGCATGATGTTAAGCGGCAGCCCGAGGCCGGGGAGGTGCCAGATCGTGTCCGAATCGGAAAGATCGCGGGCCCAGAGGAAGCCTTGGAAGCGGAGTTCAGCAGTGCCCTGGAGCATGGCGAAGAAGCCGACAAAGAGCGGGATCGTAATGAGAATAGGGATACAGCCGCCGGCGGGGTTGACCTTGTGCTCTTTAAAAAGCGCGAGGGTGGCCTCGTTGAGCTTCTTGGGATTGTCTTTATACTTCTCCTTAATCGCCTTCATCGGCTCGGCGAGTTTGGCCATTTTCTTGGCAGACCGGGAGGCCGCGAGGGTAAACGGGACGCTGATGAACTTGAGCAGGATCGTCATGATGACGATGGCGACGCCCCAGTTGCCGACCGCGCCATGCGTCCAGACCATCAGGTGGTTGAGAAAAGGGGCGACATAGCCGGAGAGGAAGATACTGTTAAAAAAGTAGCGGTCGAACTGCATGACCTTGTCTTCGTTGTGGGCGAACTTGGCTAGGCGGGTGTATTCTTTCGGGCCGACGTAAAGCAGGCCGCCCTGGGTTGCGCTGGCGCCGGGCGCAAGGGCGGGCAGATCGAAGCGGGCGGCGGCGGTGATGCCGGTGTTGGCGCGACCGCTGCCGGGAAGAGGGGAAAGGTCAACGCGACGCACGGAGACGCCGGTGCCGGGCAGATCGGGGGTGTAGATGCTGGCGAAAAACTGGTTTTTAACCGCAGCCCAAGTGATCGCGCGGGGCTGCTCGATAACGGCTTTTGGGGAGCCGTCGGCCATGCCGACCCAAGAGAGGAAGCCGCCGCCTTCGAGGGCGGCGCGCTCGATGTATTCGGTGTCTTTGCCGTCGTAGGTGGCGACGTTGAGAAATTGGCCGAGATCGTTGGCGCTGATGAGCGAAGTGGTGCCGAGCTCAAGGGCGAGACGGGGCAGTGCGAAGGTCTGGGAAGTTAGATTGCGGAACGTCGTCTCGTGGCGAATGCGGTAGGCATCCTCGCCGACGGCGGGCAGGCGGTAGCGGCGCGTGACCTCAAGGCGTTCTTCGAAAATCGCCTGGTAAACCACCTCGGTGGCGGTGGCCGAGACGAGAGTGTAGCGGGTGTTCTGGTCGAGCCCATTAAGCTCGCCGATGGCGAGGATGGGCGCGGCGTGCTGGCGGTTGAAGATAAAGGGTTCAGGGCTGTCCTGGTTGGCGTCGTATTTTTTGAAGGCGACGTTGGCGATCGCGCCGCCGAAATCAGTGAGGCGGACCTCAATAAAGTCGTTGGCCAGCACGGTGGTGATGGCGTCTTTGCGCTCGTCGGTAAGCGCGGCGAAGAGCGTGGGAGCGACCGGCTGGCCGGGGGCGAAACTGTTGGGTGCGGGCGCACCGGCGGAGGTGCTCAGGGTGGAGCCGGGCAGGGCGGGTGAGCCGGCGGCGGGGGCCGGGGCGGCGGGCGGCGGCGAGAAGCGCTGGCCGAGGATGAGAGTGGCGAAGGCGGCGACGATGAAGGCGATGCCGAGGGTGAGATTTTTCTTGTCCATGGAGAGAAAGGGAGGAGGCGGAGAGGGAGAAAGCGAAGTTGGGATGGCTAAAGTTCAGGGCACCGGATCATAGCCGCCAGGGTGCCACGGGTGACAACGGAGCAGACGACGGGCGGCGAGCGAGGTTCCGTGGAAAGCGCCATGGGTGCCGAGCGCCTCGAGCGCGTAGTGCGAGCAAGTCGGCGTGAAGCGGCAGCCGCAGCCCGGACCGGCGAGAGCATGCAAGGTCGGCGAGATCGCAAACTGGTAAGCCCGGACCGCGACCATGAGACCGCCGGCAACGAGCCCGGACGCGCTGGCAGGCGTGGGGCAGGCTGTATCAATGAAGCGGTGGGCGGTATCAGTCGGCACGAGGAGGGATTGGAACGGCGGGCGGCGCGGGAGGGAAGAGTTTACGACAAGCGTCCCCAAATTTCTGTTCGAGCGCGGCATATTCAAGCCCATTGAGCACTCCGCGGGCTACAAGGAGGATGTCGGTGCCGGGTGGGATCAAGGATTGGTGGCTGCGATAAAGCTCCCGCAGGCGACGTTTGGCGCGGGCGCGGGCGATGGCGTTGCCCACGGCGGCGCGAGAGGCGACCACGCCTAGGCGGGCGGGTGCGGGGGCGGCGAACGCGACCATCGGTTCGCATTTAGTCTCTGCCGGGGTGCGCTGCCGCTCGGGCAGTCGAGCCACATACCAAAGCACAAAAGCACCGCAATCGAAGCGGCGCCCTTTGGCGCGGATATGCTGAAAATCCAGCGCTCGACGCAGGTGTTGGTCGGGGCGGAACCGCATTGCGCTAGTGCCCAATCCCAGGGACTCCGACCGGTCAACGGTCGCGAGAGGCGTGACAGGCGAGTGAAAGACGAATAAACGTCCGCCGTCGTCACTTAGACGACGGTGAGGCGTTTGCGGCCCTTGGCGCGACGGGCGGCGAGGACCTTGCGGCCGCCACGGGTGGCTTTGCGGGCGCGATAGCCGATCTTGCGGGCTCGTTTCAGTTTGTGCGGGCGAAAGGTGGGTGACATGGCGTTCTAAGTGGTTAAGAGGTGACTGAGGTGCGGAACTGCTCGACCGATGTCAAGGGCAGAGGCGAAGGAAAAATTTAGCGGGGTCTGAGCGGGCGGGCGTCGAGTGCGATCATTTCACGGTCGAAAGCGGGGCTACGATTGGAACTGGTGGTGCTTGCGCGCGGGTGGTGGTCAGCTACGGTCAGCGGAAATATGGTCAGATTACCGCGTAAGTTTCTTGGGTTGGCCTTGCTAATGGGAGCCTGTGGCTTGATCCGGGCCGAGGAAGGCAAGCCACCGGCGCCCATGGTGCCGGTGGCTCCTGGAGCGGAGCTGGCGGTCAACTCGGTGAAGGAGACGGTTCGGGTCTGGGTAATTCCGGTGCGAGAGGCGATCGCGAAGCCGGTATTTTATGTGATCCGGCGTGGACTAAAACAGGCGGAGGCTGCCGGGGCAAAGTCGGTAGTGTTGGATATGGACACGCCAGGCGGCGAGTTGGGCGTGACCCTCGAGATCATGGAGGCGCTGGATAAGTTTAGCGGCGAGACGCTTGTTTACGTGAACGACGAGGCGATCTCCGCTGGTGCGATCATCTCGTCGGTGGCGGACGAAATCCATTTCGCGCCCAAGGGCATTATCGGCGCTGCGGCGGCGGTGAGCGGCGGCGGCGAGGACATCAAGGAGACGATGAAGCAGAAAATTAACAGCTACCTAGCAGCGAAGGTATTGTCGTTTAATGAGGGTAATGGTTTTCGCGCCGAGGTGATTAAGGCGATGATGAATGCAGACTACGAATTCAAGATTGGCGAGACGGTGATCAAGCCCAAGGGGGAGCTGTTGACCCTCACGGCCGCCGGGGCGGGCAAGCGCTATGGCGACCCCTCGGTGCCGCTGCTCTCGGCCGGCACGCATGAAACCCTCGAGGCGCTGCTAGCCTCGAAGTATGGGGCCGGCGGATATGTGATGTCGCGTCTGGAAGTTACGTGGTCCGAGCAACTCGCGACCTGGTTGACGGCGGCGGCGCCGATCCTGATGGGGCTGGGCTTGCTGGCGATATTCATCGAGTTCAAGACGCCTGGTTTCGGGGTCTTTGGCATCGCCGGCGGTGTGTTGCTCGGGTTGGTTTTCTTTGGGCACTATGCGGCTGGGCTCTCCGGGCAAATGCCGGCGCTGGTGTTCGTGGTCGGCTTGGCACTAGTGGCTTTGGAGATATTTTTATTTCCCGGCACGATCGTCGCCGGGTTGGCCGGCGCAGGCTTGATGTTGGGTGCGCTGGTGTGGTCCATGATTGATGTCTGGCCGGACAAGCTGCCGAGCATTGACGCCGAGACGCTCAACGCTCCTTTGCTGAATCTCGGGCTCGCACTGGTGGTGGCGATGATGAGTGCACTCGCGCTGGGACGGTTTTTGCCGCGCGGGTGGTTTTGGGATAAAATGGTTCTTAACGCGGCTGTTTCTGGCGATGCCGGGACGCCGCCCTCCGGAATGGGCGGTGCGATTGGCGTGGACTCGGCCGTGACTGAAGGGGCGGTGGGGGTAACGGTGTCGGCGTTGCGCCCAATGGGCGAGGTGGAGCTGGGTGGACGTCGTTATGAGGCCCGAGCTGATCTGGGCGGTTTGGAACGAGGAGAGGAGGTGCGGGTGGTGGGGCGTAGCGGACGCACCCTAATCGTCGCACGGCGCAAATAAAAACGGACTGTAACCATAACATCTCCCACGCTCTTCCCATGAACACTCCTGTGCTTGTTTTATTCGCCGTTGGTCTCGTGTTACTGGGCTTCGAGGTGATCGTGCCAGGTGCGGTGATGGGGATCATCGGCGGGCTCTTTTTAATTGGTGGCGTGGCGATGGCGTTTTTGGAACACGGGGCGGAGGGCGGTCTGCTCGCGCTCGGCGTGGCGTTGGGCGCTGTGGTGGCACTGGTGTATTTTGAGTTTCGAATCCTGCCCCGCACGCGGGCGGGGAAGAAGATGTTCCTAAAAGCCTCGATTGACGCCACCAGCCAGCCAGCGGTGGCGGAGGGTGAGGCGGTGCTGGGTAAATCGGCCCGGGCCGTCACCGCGCTTTCGCCAACCGGACTTGTGGAAATTGAGGGACGGCGCTACGAGGCGCGTTGCGATTCGGGCTTCGCCGTCGAAGGCGCTCACTTGCGGGTCGTGCGGGTTGAATCCTTCCAGCTGGTTGTAATGGCGGAAGTCACACCGTAATCCATACTCATCATCCAACTTTTTATTCCATCATGATCAACCTCACTACTGTCATCCTCATCGCTACCGGAATCGCGGGCCTCGTCCTGCTCGGCGTCATCTTCTCCTTTTTTAGCGTATGGCTGCGCGCCTGGCTGGCGGGTGCCTATGTTGGCATCGTCACGCTCGTGGCGATGCGCCTCCGACAAGTGCCCTACGGCTTGATCGTGGACGCGCGCATAACCGCGAAGAAGGCGGGTATTGAAATATCGATTGATGATATGGAGGCCCACTATCTGGCGGGTGGTAACGTGGTGCCGACCATTCAGGCGCTGATTGCGGCGCGCAAAGCCGGCATCGAGCTGAACTGGGACCGCGCCTGCGCGATTGATCTCGCGACCAAGGGCTCCGGCAAAAGCGTGGTCGAGGCGGTGCGCACTTCTGTTGACCCAAAGGTCATTGATTGCCCCAACCCCGCCTCCGGACGCACCACGATTGATGGCGTGTCCAAGGACGGCATCCAGGTGAAGGTAAAGGCCCGCGTGACCGTGCGAACCAACCTGGATCGCTTCGTCGGCGGCGCGAAGGAAGAGACCATCATCGCCCGCGTCGGCGAGGGTATCGTGTCCACGATCGGGTCGGCCGAAAGCTACAAGGTCGTGCTCGAGTCCCCTGATTCTATTTCGAAGGTTGTGCTAAAGCGCGGTCTCGATGTGGGCTCTGCTTTCGAGATTCTCTCCATTGACATCGCCGACGTGGACGTAGGCGAGAATGTGGGTGCGAAACTCCAGGAGGCGCAGGCCGAGGCGAATAAAAGCATAGCCCAGGCCCAAGCGGAAATTCGGCGCGCGGCGGCAGTCGCCCTCGAGCAGGAAATGAAGGCCCGTGTGCAGGAGATGCAGGCAAAGGTCGTCGAGGCGCAGGCCCAGGTGCCACTCGCGCTTGCCGAGGCTTTCCGCGCCGGCCGTCTCGGCGTGATGGACTACTACAAGATGGAAAACATCCAAGCCGACACCACCATGCGTAAAGTCATCGGCACAGACGAAAAGAAGTAAGCCAGCGGGTGCCCTCTTCCCGATCATTGATTAATTAACGCCGCATCTCATCGCGCCGAACCTTCGCCATGTCGTGGATATTTGAACACCTTCAGCTCCTCCTCGTGGTCGCTGGCGTGATCGCCTACTGGCTCAATCAGCGGGCGCGTGAAAAAGCCGGCCAGGAAGCGGATTATGACGAAGACGGCGTGCCTGAAAATCGTCCCGAAGCGCGCCGGCCTGACGTTCGCGAACTCGCGCCCGCGTCCCGGGATGGCAGTAGCCCCGAAGCAGATGAGCGGGTGCGGCAAATTCAGGAGGAAATCCGGCGCAAGATCGCCGAGCGCCGGGGCCAGGTCGCGCCCCCGCCGATTCCGATGCCGGAGCGCGAGCAACCTGTCCGTCAGAGCCAGCCGCCTGAACGCGAGCCCGCCCCGGCACCGGCTCGGGAGAGGGAACGAGAGGTCATCACCGCGTATGACGATACGGCCGCCCTAGAGCGGCAGCGGCGCCTGGCCGAGCAACTTGAGGAACTTGAATCGCGGCGTCGCGGAGCTCGCCTAGCTGCGCAGGCCGCCCCAGCGGGCGCGGGTTCACGCGCTGAGGGTACTTTCGCTCTGGCGAAAGAGGTCTCGCCCGGCGCAGGTTCACGAAGCCTCACGGCCGAGCTCCGTGACCCCAAGGCGTTGCGTCGTGCGATGGTGTTGCGCGAAGTGTTGGGCGGGCCGGTGGCTTTGCGTTGAGCGGCTTGCGGATGAAGCGAAGGAGGATTTGATGAAAACGCCTTGGCCTGGGGCTTTCCCGGCGCTTGTCTTCGCATATCATGACCCTCTCAAGTCTTGTTAATCCCAATATCCTTAGCCAGCCGGTCTATGAGCCTGGCAAGCCGATTGAGGACGTCGCGCGCGAGCTGGGTCTGGACCCGGTGGGCATTATTAAACTCGCCTCGAACGAGAACCCGCTCGGCGCTTCGCCGCTCGGGGTGACGGCGGCGATCAAGGCCCTCGGACAGGCGGAAGTTTACCCGGACGGAGGTTGCTTTGTGTTGCGCCAAAAACTTGCCGCCCGGCATGGCCTCAGGCCAGAGCAGTTCGTGGTCGGCAACGGATCTAACGAGATTCTCGAGCTGTTGGGCCACGTCTTTTTGCGCCCCGGTGACGAGGTCGTGATGGGGGCGCCAGCCTTCATCGTTTACAAGCTGGTCACGCTCCTTTTTGGCGCTCGTGCAGTGGAAGTGCCGCTCGATAATCACCGCCACGACCTCGCCGCGCTCGCTCGCGCGATCACGCCGCGCACGAAACTGGTTTTCCTACCAAGTCCGAATAATCCCACCGGCACCGCCAACACGGCCGAGGAAGTCGCGGCTTTTGTGCGGTCGCTACCGGAGCATGTGGTTTTCGTTTTCGACGAGGCCTACGCCGAGTATCTGGATAACCCGCCCGACCTTCGTCCCTTGCTGGCGGAAGGTCGTAAAGTGATCGGTCTGCGCACCTTTTCTAAAATCTACGGACTGGCCTCGCTGCGGGTCGGCTATGGCTACGCCTCGGCGGAGCTGGCGGGATTACTCAACCGCGTGCGCCAGCCCTTTAACGTGAACGCCATCGGCCAGGCGGCGGCGGTGGCTGCGCTTGATGACGCTGAGTTTGTGGCGCGGGCCCGGGCGGTGAACCTTGCCGGGCGGGTGCAACTTGAAGCGGGGTTCACGGCCCTGGGTTTGGGCTGGGTGCCGAGTGAGGCGAACTTTTTATTGGTCGAGGTCGGGGACGGAGCACGCAGCTTTGCCGAGCTGCAAAAACGCGGGGTGATCGTGCGACCGATGAGGGCCTACGGGATGCCCACCTGGCTGCGGGTCACGATCGGCACCGAGGCGCAGAACAGCCGTTTGTTGACTGGGCTGGCCGAGATCGCTCGCGGCCAAGCCTCCGTCTGAGACGGGCCTGCGACCTGCCACGGCGGGAGAGAGCAGGCCGGGTCAGTTCGGGTCCGATCGCTCGACCGAAGCAGTGATGGTTTTTTTCAAATCGTCGAGCAGCGCGGTTCGCCCTGAGGCGAAAAGATTACGGTCGCTACCGAGGCTTTTGTAAGCGGAGCCGAGGAGCTTGCGGGGAGGTTTACGCATGGCGAGCAGGGTGCGGACATTGACGGCCAGCTCGTCGCCGTTGCCGATTTCGATGTCGAGTTTGATCAGGCCGACGATTGCGGATTGGTTGAGGGGATCACTGCGCACGGCCTGATCCAAGACTTGGCGGGCTTCCGTTTTTGCCCCGACGCCCATCAGCCGGTTGGAGACGGCCACGAGGTTATCGGCGCGCACACCGGATTGGTTGAGGAAGTTGTTGAGGAAAATCTGGGCGGATGAAACATCGTCCATGCCGAAGTTCGCGATGGCCTGGAGGCCGTTGAACACGGAGGAGAAGCGTTTGCCCCATTCTGGGTTATCCTTCACCATTTGGCGGGCGGCGATAATCGCCCCTTGGTAGTCCTTGGCCACGATGTGCGCCTCGACGGTCATGAGGGCTGATCCCTCCCACGAAAGATTATTAGCTTTGCAATGGTTGTAGATGCGGAAGGCGAGCGCGGGGCGCCCGGTATTGGCCGCGAAGTCGGCGAGGGCGAGAAGCAGCTCCGCGTTCTTGGGGTAGTTTTCGAAGATGGATTCGATATCCGCCCGCACGCGCTCCTCGTCGCCTTTTTTCTTGTCGAGGAGGTAGAGAAGATCGATGCGCGGACGAGGACGGTCGGGGAAACGAATCTGCCGTAGGACACAAAGCCGGCGCAGATCATCTTCGCGGCTCGCTTCACGAAGGTAGGAGGCATATTGGGTGTAGATCTGTTCGTAGGTGGGGAATTTGGTCGTAAGCGCCTCCATTTGCTCAAGCACCATGCTTTGTTCACCACGCTCCCACTCGATCTGAAGCAAGAGGAGTTTGCCGTCGGGGGCTTCGTCCAACCGGAACCGCGTGAGCGTGTCCTCGGCCTCGTCGTAGTTGCCGCGGAAAAACAGTGCGGTGGACCGAGCGGAGGCGATCAGGCGGATGCGCTCGTCAATTTGCGGGGTGGGGCCGGCGGTGGCGAGAAGGCCGGTGGTGATGGTTACGAGCTCGAAGTCGGATTGCTGCTGGAGAAGATAAGCGAAGAGGGCCTTTAGGTATTCGATGTCGCCCTGGTTGTATTCCAAGCCGTCGAGAAGGATGCGCCTGGCGAGATCAGGCCGCTGCCAGGCGACGTAGAACTGGGCGAGCAACATCCGGCCCTCGCGGTTTTTCGGCGAGAGCGAGACACCGACGCGCAGGCTATAAAAGGCTTCGCGGTACTTTTGGTTCTTCAGTTCAATATTTCCTTGGCCGATAAGGAACTCGCCGCGAGCTTCGCGGTATTCTTCCAGCTTCCAAGGCATGAGCAGCATGTGGGTGAATTTAACCTCACTGAAGCCCCGGCTGTATTTGACAAAAAGATACGCCGAGCACGCTGCGCCTAGCCAAGCGACAAGGGTAAGAACCACTAAGGTTATCAGCGCCTGTCGCCAAGCCACGTGAACCCGGGTGCCGTTTCGGGTATGCTTGAGTGTGATGGGGCTCAGCCGTTGCCACCCAGTTAACCGAGACACCGGGTCACCATCAGTCGGCAGGATTTTACCCGCAGGTTTTGGAGCGTTGGGGGGCAACGTGGTTTCGGCCATTAGGCGTAAGTAATGGGTAAAGTGTGCGCGCCTGCAAATCCCGACTGTCGCCCCGGGTTTTCTTCGTTCGCTCAGGAAGGAATTCCTGGTTGGGCCGCTGCGTCCGAAAGCTGATGGTCGGATCTAAGCGTCCCGCGGGACCCGAAATCGACCGCGAAGAAAAATTCAACCCACGTTAATTTAGGCTAGTTTTCGTCGGTTTGTAGCTTTTTT
>CAMDHP010000082.1 GCA_945898185.1 Akkermansia muciniphila
GGGAATAGATGTTGGGCCTTCGCCGTATATCTTCCACGGACGCGTGCCGTAGATAGCCTCTCCATTGATTTTCAGCCAGGCGCCGATGCCCAGGAGAATCTCCTGATCTTCCTTCGGAATGGTGCCGTCCGCCCGCGGGCCGACGTTGAGGAGCAGGCTGCCGTTTTTGCTCACAATATCCACCAAGTCGGCGATTAACGCCGGCACCGTCTTGTAATCTTGGTCCTTGGTATAACCCCAGGAGGAATTCGATACTGCGGTGTCGGTCTGCCAAAACAGGGGGCGTATGCCGTCGAGTTGACCACGCTCCACGTCAAAGACGGCGGCACCCTCGGGGAAGGCATTGTATTTATAGTTGATGGCGACGCCCAGACCCCACTCGCGGCCCCGGTTGTAGTAATAAGCCGCGAAACGCCGAAGATAGGGCTCGAAGGCGACATGATGGATCCACCAGTCAAACCACACGATTTGCGGGCGATATTTATCCACTAGCTCGCACGTGCGCCCGAGCCAACCCTCCAGAAAGGTTGCGTCCGGATAGGGTTCACTGAGCCGGTCGTGGCCGTGTTCTCCGGCGATGAGACCGCGCTCGGTCAGAGGCTCGGCCGCGCCGTATAAATCGGCGAACTCAGGATTCTGGACATCGGAGTCGAAGGCGCGCCCGCCGTTGAAAAAGAACCAGTTTTCCGCGCGGTGGCTGGACAGCGAGAACACCATACCTTCGCCCCGGATGGCCTCGGCCAGTTCCGCGATGACGTCGCGCTTCGGCCCCATCGTGGTGGATTTCCAACGGGTGAAAGAGGAATCATACAGCGCAAACCCGTCGTGGTGCTCCGCCACGGGCATGACGTAGCGAGCGCCGGAGCGCTGAAAGAGTCGCGCCCACTCGGCGGCGTTGAAATGTTCGCCCGTGAAGGAGGGGATAAAGTCTTTGTAGCCAAACTCGGTATGCGGCCCGTAAGTCGCGACATGGTGTTCAAATTCCGCCGAGCCCTTTTGATACATCATCCTCGGATACCATTCACTTTTAAAGGCCGGGACGGAATAGACTCCCCAATGGATGAAAATGCCGAATTTGGCATCTTCATACCAAGCGGGCACTTGATAACGGAGCAATGAGGACCACTCGGGCGCGAAGGGCTCGGAGGAGGGCGGAAATAGAGGGGCGGGGTTCATCAGAAGGTGACTGGATTGGGGTTGGGCTGGGCGCTTCGGGCTACACGGCGCTCAGAAAACGATGGGCTCGATCCATAAAACCGGGCAGCGCCTCGTGGCCGTAGTCCGGATAGATCGCGAGCTCCTTGGGTGAGGTGATGCGGTTGTAGGCGGCGAACTGGGTCGAGGGCGGACAGATCGTGTCCATAAGGCCGACGCCCATTAACACAGTGGCCCGGATGCGGGGGGCGAGGTGGGCGACGTCCACGTATCCAAGCTTCAGCCAAAACTCCTCGGCGCGCCGGTGTTCCGGGTCGTGCTTGCGGAAAAAATCACGCAGTTCCGCGTAGGCGTCTTTGGCGAGGTCGAGCTCCCATACTCGCCGCCAGTCGCAGAGAAAGGGAAACTTGAGCGCGACGCGGCGGATGCCCGGCGATAGGGCCGCGCAGGCAAGGGTCAGGCCGCCGCCCTGGCTGTTACCTGCGGCCACCAGCCTCTCGGAATCCACCTCGGCGAACGCCGCAACGATCCGGGCAAGCAGCGCGGTGTCCAGATAGTGGTGCCGATAGAGCAGGTTGCGTGGGTCGGGGTCGAGCAGGCCGCGGGTCAGATCGCCGTTTGGCGGGGAGGTGCGCAGCGTGCCGTGATCTTGGCTGAGCCCGCCTTGGCCGCGACAGTCGAGCGCAGCTACACAGAATCCTTCAGCGACCAAGCCGAGTTTCTCGTGCCATTCACCGCTGTGATGGTTGAAACCGTGAAACTGGAGCACGCAGGGGCGGCGCCCTGACTCGGCGCTCCGCGGGCGGAGATATTTGGCATGGACGCGAGCTCCGGCGGTGCCTGTGAACCAGAGGTGGAAACACTCCGCTACCGGACTGGCAAAGTCTGCGGGGATGAGCTCCACACGAGGGTCCACCTGGGCGAGTTCGGCGAGCGAAGCATCCCAGAAGGCGTCGAAGTCGGCGGGGCGGGGGTTGCGCCCGGTGTAGCGAGGCAACTCCGCCAAGGGTAGATCAATGAGGGGCATGTTAAGCCTGAATGGCGATTTCCAGCTCGAAGGAGACGGCGATCTCCGCCGGCAGAAGGATCGCAACGCGCCCTTGAGCGACCGGCAGAGCCGTGCCCCGGCCTTGGCGAAGGGCACGCAGGCCAGGGGCTCGCAGCTCAAGGGTTTGTTCAGTCCGGGCGCGGAGGACCACGGTCGCGCGGCCCGGCTGCCACGACAGGCGCTCCAGCGTGATCGCGCCCCGGCAAAGCAGGCCCTCGACCTCTCCTTGCGGCCAGGCAGCGGGCAGAGCAGGCAGCACCTCGATCCAGCCCGGTCCGCTATCCACCAGCGCCAGCGTGACCACCCGGACCAGACCGCCGGTGATGTCGGTGTTGAAGACGGAACGCGGATTATGGGTGGAGACCATAGATTGCGGGAGCCAGAAACCATGCGCCAACCAGTCTATCGTCTCAAAGGTCGCCTCACGTAGGCGTAGACTCGCGGCGGAGGCCCCGAGTTGCGCCATGCCGAAGGCCATGACGCCTCCACCGGCCCGACGGCGGGGCTCCATGCGCTTTTGGATCGTGACGGCGAAAGCCCTCATCAGCTCAGGGCGGGCAGCGATAGAGTCGGGCAACCCTTGATAGAGAGCGTAGAGGTGGGAAACGTGGCGGTGTTCGTGGCGATCTTCGAGGCGCGGATCGCCCCATTCGGCGACGGCTCCCTCAGAATTGATCCGGTAGTCGGGCAGGCGCGAAAGAATAGACTCCCACGCGCTCCAGCGTTCGCGATGTAGGTTTTCGGCGCGGCAGCACTCGAGGAGATTGGTGAACAGCTCTCGCACGGCGGCGTGGTCCATCGTGGCGTCCGTGCAGGCTTGCGAGCCGGTGGACGGCGAGTCGTTTTCGGGCGAGTAGGAGGGCGAGAAATGTAGTCGTCCGTCGGGGCCGGGTTGCAGGAAATCTTCATGGAACGCGGCGGCCTCGAGCAGGAAAGGCAGGCTGCGGCGCAGCAGAAACTCACGGTCACCGGTGTGCAGCCAATAGTCGTGGAAGTAGCGGGCGTTCCAGGCGGCCCCCGCAGTCCAAAACGGCATCGGCCAGATCTGGCAAAAATGGTTCAGCAGTCCGTGCGAACTTGTGCGGGAAGGAATCAGAATGCCCCTCGCCCCGTAGAGCCGGTGTGCGTTCTTGCGATAGTCGGGGAGCTGGCCTTCGAGGTAGCTAAAAAAGCCTTCCATCGCCTCGGGCAGATTGCTCGCGAGGTGACCGTCGATCGCGCATTGGAGGTTTCCGTTTTGGGTGTAGTCGCCGGACCACGACGGCTCCCAGGTGCCGCTCCACACGCCCTGCAAGGTGGGAGGGAAATGTTTGCCGCTGGAGCAGAGCGCGAGGTGACGGCAGGCGTAGAAAACTTTTTCCATCAGCGCCGGGTTCATCGCGCCGACGTGCGATTTCTGGAACAGCCGCTCCGTCGGCAGGCGGTGGTCAGCGGCCGAGCCGCCAAGCCGGAGTTGCACGCGTTCGAAGAGAATTTGGTGGGCAGAGCGGTGCCGGGCCAGCAGGGACGCAAAGTCCGGCACGAGGGCGGAAAGGTCGTCGCGAAGGCGTGATGTTTCGGCGGAGTCCCGGCTGATTTCGGTGCGCACCAGAACCAAGACCTCGTCGGCCCCGGTGACGTGAATCGTGTTTTGATCAACGCGAACGGAGCCGCCGCGCACGACTACGCGACCCAGCGTGCGGCAACTCCGGAGGCTACCGGGCCAGTGCTGGGCGTAAGTCTGCCGACACTCGATCCAGCCGGGCATCGCGTGCGATGCCACGCTGGCCACACTATTCGGCGGATTTGGGCCGGCGAGCTGGGCGCGTGCGTCGTGCGGCGCCAGTGCGAGCGCGACGCCGACCTTGCCAAGGGGGCCGGTTATTCGGACCACCACGACGTCGTCGGCGCGTGAGACGAAGACCTCGCGACGATGCCGCCCGGCCCGGTCTGTCCAGGTCGTGCTTGCTTTCCCGGTCAAGAAGTCGAGTCCGCGCAGGTAGTCATGGCACAGGCCGTTGTCCTCGTGCCGGAGGCGGAGAAAACCGGCGGGCACGAAGGGATCGGTCCAGCGTTTCTCCCCTCCGTAACCATCGGCGGCGGAGGCGGCGAGCAGACGATCCGCTGCGACCTGGAAGCGCCCGGCGGCAAGCAGGGAGCGAAGCTCGGGGAGGATCGCGGCCTGGTTGGGCGGGGGAATCGGTGGGTTCAGGGGAAGGAAGAGCCCGGCGCGATTAACGACAATGACTTCGTCCAGCGGACGGCCCAGCACGAGCGCGCCGTGTTCGCCGTTGCCGCAGGTGAGCGCGGTTTCCCAAGACCAGGAAGGCGTCTCGCTCACGATGCCTCGCGTTACATCGGAGAGGCCGAGTTCGGCAAAGTGCGCGTCCGTGATGAACGCGGGTGGCAAAGGCTGCGCGAGATCGGCGCGATAGAGGCGGGCACCGTCGGAACCGCGGCTGCCGCCGTCGCCAACCACCGAGTCTTTGCGCATCTCCCGGCCTTGCAGGCGTTGGGCGTCACCGGCCACGCGGCGTTCGCGGCCCCGACTGGGCGCGGGACCGGGACTCCACGCCAAAATGTCGTCCTCGCCTGGCTCGCCGCCCGCGAAAAACCGTCGTAGATCCCGATCGTCCCAAGCTCGGGGAACGACGACCACGCGATCCAGTTCGCCGCAAAAGGCCGCAGTGCAAGCGGCCAGTCGCGGGCCACCAATGGTGAGCGTATCCAAGTCGATCCCGCTTTCACAAAGCGCCGGAGCCGTCGCGGGAGCCGCTATTTCTTCGTCCGCCTTTTCACTCACGAGGCGCAGGGTCCAGCGGCCTTCGTCGCGGCTGTAAGTGAGCATGAGCCAGCACCACTCGTGGAGCGGTAGCGGCGGAGTGGTCAACTCGCCGGCGCCATCGCGGAGCGTGGCGACGACCCGCGCCTGGTTGTCCACTCGGACGGCGGGCACTCCAGGGCGCTCGATGTCCCCGTCCAGCAAGCCTGCGTCGCCGCCGGAGGGCACGGCACCGAGGCGCAACCGAAGCGCGAGGGTCGCCTCGTGGGAGCGAAGGGCGCCGTGGGTGCGAAACAACCACGTGCCATCGAGAGCCAGTGGCTGGCTTTTGGACGGAGCGGAAACGGGACTTTGTTCTAAAAACATGGGGGCGGGGTCGGTCGAACTGCGACCGATGCAGCCTCGCATCGCGGGCGATTTGAGTTTGGTGAGTATAATCAGGGGGCGTTGCTGCGCCCATGTAGTTCTGCGCATGCGGCATGAGCTTTTAGTCACCGGCAGCGGAGCCGGTGCGTCTTTGGCGACGGTGGACCGTTTCGATGAACCGTCTCGTTTCTTGCGCGTTTTTTTGCGCGTGACTGTTGCGACCGTCCGCGCCGCGAAGCCGCCGACAAGAGCGGACACCGCGTCTGGGCCTTCACAGAACACCAAGGCAAAAAATCTTATCCGCCTTGCGCATAAACGCATGGCTGAGGACCGCAGAATCGGCTATAAAATTGAGCACCCACCCCCGATACGAACCCAAGTCTCCGTCTTTAGATAATCACGGAAGTATGATCTCCAAAAACATGAAACTCTCATCCAATTTTATCCTCCGTTCCAGCCCGGCCCGAAAAGGCTTCACGCTGATCGAACTGCTCACCGTAATCGCGATCATCGGCATCCTGGCCGCGATCATAATACCTACCGTGGGTAAAGTCCGCTCCTCTGCCACAAACGCCACGTGCAAATCCAATTTGCGCCAACTCGCCATGGGTGTCCTTTTGTATGCGGGCGAAAACAAAGACCGAATTCCAACCAATCTCTATAAAGGCATCGGCAGCACCTACACGGGCTTGGACCAAGGCGCCTTGGTGAGTTATATCGGGCCCTACCTGGGCAACGGGTCCAAGGTAATCGCCCCCGCATTTATCCGCACGCTTGAGTGCCCAGCCCATATGGCCGCCAAAGGCGATCCCTCCACCACCGTCCCGGCCCCGTCTTCTAGCTATATGATTCTAAATGGCACCAATTCCCCTTTTAATAACGTCAACGGTGTGGCGATGCCTTGGGGCAATTACGGTCCAGCGACTCCGAAGCCGATAATGACGATTTCCAAGCTATCAACCCTTACATTTAGAGCGACGCAGAATACTATACAATCGGTCCCCCCGTCCATGATGGGCAAGCCGGCCAGTCCCTCCACCACGCTCCTCGCTGTGGACAATGATTACGTGAGCGAGGGCGAGGTCCACGGTAGCGGCACGATGAACGCCAGTTATTTCGATGGAAGCGTCCGTGCTCTAAATCCACTCACCTGGGAGCGGAAGTAAGGTTGCTCCGAGTGTAGTCATTGGTTGACTTGCAGTTTCACGAATGTCAGAACAATCTGTAGTATTCTGATATACATTTCGATTTTATAAAGAAACCTCCCTTATCCTCGACGACATGGTTGCCACCGTTCTGGTAGGCACCGACCGAGGAGGTAGAGTGAGCTCCACCCGGCTGACGGTGTGAAACGTGATGCGAATGACAGCAAAAGCGGCCTGAACGCGCACACCAAGACCTGTAACGCAAACGCCGCCCGTGCGAGCGCCCACTGCTTTTATGCACCGGCAATCATTTCGTCTCGGCCTCGGGCAGGATCAGATCAAAGATCACGCGCTCACCGCCGTTTGCACGTCACGGACTTTTTCTGTATTCATGGACGGACTACAGCACCCGCAAGCCAGGCACCTTCCGACTCGCGCCACCCGCCGCTCACGTCGCGAACTGGCACGCCGACTACCAGGAAATGCTCGGCCCGATGTTCTTTGGCGCCACGCCTACCTCCGATGAAATGGTGGGCGCCGCCGCAGAGTTTGAGACGGTCTTCAACTCGACCGCTCGATAGGGCCACCGAACCGGCGAAGACATCACTCGGAGATTCTCCGAGGTGGTTGCCGAGGATCTGGAATCGAGTCATAAAACGGGCAGTTTTTAGCGATGCTTGGGTTTCCGTCCTGCGGCACAGAAATATGCAACCAAAGCCTGCAAAAATATGCCGAAATTCATCCGTGAGATGGCACCGCAAACCGCCGTGTGACTGCCTCGCGATGATGGCACATGATTGATTGCCGTGGTCGATTTTGGAGCCACTAACGAGCCACCAAATGTAAAAAAATGATCCCTTACCTGAGTAATAGGGTCGAATTCGTGCGGGTTCAACTCCCGTCCTCATCGGAGCGTATTCTGTGTGCTTAAACTCCGACACTACGCCCGACTTTGATTGTGACTCTCAGCTACCGGAGCTGCGGCCTTTGGGCCGACCTGGTGCAGGTGGTTTTCTTGCTTTCGGATGGTGCCGGTGGATATGCGATGCACTCCCACGAAACCTACGATTGGGACGCCAACAATATCGTCGATCTCAATGGCGATGGGCGCGTCGGATGGATGCAGACGGAATTCGAACAGGTCGTCGGTCCGGACGGACGCGACCATTCGTTTTGGGTGCATAAATTGTGGCGGATCGAGAAAAGCAGAATAACCGAGGATGCCGGTTTCAAACCGCACCGGCGTGCTTACCGGATTCTTTGACGGGTGGCTTTAGGCGGTTTTAATGTTATGGGTATCCGGGTGCTTAGTGTTCAGTCATTCATGCACTGCGCCTGTCCACCGGGCTAAATTCATTCCACACTGCCGATACCCTCTCGGAGGGGTCGGATCGAAGCCCATGCATAATCCAAATTTTTTGATTCAATCCGGATTCTAAGCGCATTCCTTGATAAAGAATAGAGCTTTTTTGTGTCGCTTAAAGCACTGAAATTAGTTTTAAAGACATAATGGTAACGCTTACAAACGAATCTGATGTCTTGGCGGCCTTGGCCGCTGGCATTCGGGGTGAGCGCATTCGCTTGGGCTGGCGACAGGCAGACTTGGCGGAACGGTCAGGGTTGCCCCTACGCACGCTCCGCAAGTTCGAAACCACCGGTCAGATCGGCACCGCCGCTCTCGCGCGTCTTCTCGTGAGCCTTGGTATGACGGACAGATTCTTGGAGGGGTGCAAACCGCCGCCTCCAGCGCCAAAGAGCATGGACGAGTTTCTGGCCGCCAGTATCCCGCCGCGCATCCGTCAAAGGGTGCGGCTTAAGTCCACTCAGCCGTGACCGCCATGTCCTTCACCGAGCCGACTACGCTGAATCTCAGCTACCAGGGACGCCCCATGGCCACCTTGGCGCACAATGCGCGGGAGCAATCCTATGCCCTGCAGTTTACCGAGGAGTTTCTCAAAACCGGACACGATCTTTCTCCGGTGCATCTCCCGGTCGCCCGAGTGGGTGCAGGGCTGCAAATCTTTCGTCCTGGTTCGACGCCCTTGCACGCGGGGTTGCCGGGACTGATTGCCGATTCGCTGCCGGATGCCTGGGGCGAGCGCATGCTCAAGCATGAGCTGCCGGAACTGCGAACCACGATGGGCAAACTCGCCGCTTTGGGGCAGCGCGCTTCGGGTGCGATCACCTTCGAGCCCGCGATTGGCCAAGGCGGAGACGAGACGGTTGGCCGAGTCAGCCTCGCTGCCATCGCCCGGGAGGCGGACGCGTTTCGGACCGAGCCGGTGTCGCTCGACCGTAATGCCGTCAACCTCGCTCTGGCCCACGCCGGCGGGACCTTGGGCGGTGCTTTTCCCAAGCTCTCTGCCTTCCTGCCCAACACCACCGAGGGCACGACGCTTTCCCTACATGAGCTGTTGATCGGTGGTGCCACGCCACCCAATCATCAGCCGGTGGTCCTCAAGCTGGAGCGGCTCGGCGATGAAACCGAGGGGGCGGTTGAGTTCGCGTTTTGGCGCATGGCCAAACGGGCCGGGCTCCGGGTGCCACCGGCATGGTTGGTGGAGGACGAGGGGCGACGTCACTTTGCGACGGCACGTTTCGACCGATTGAAAACCGATACTGGCGTGTGGCGCAGGCTCCATGTTCACAGCCTGAGCGGGATGCTCCACAAGCAGGCCGCCAACGGCGAAATCGGCTACGAGGAACTCATCCGCTTGGCGCGAGCCCTGGGTGGCGCGCCCGAGGCCAAGGAGGCGTTTCGCCGCATCCTTTTCAATCTGCTCGCTACCAACCGCGATGACCACGGACGCAACCATGCCTTCCTCTACTTTGACCAACTCAAGACCTGGCAACTCAGTCCGGCCTACGACTTGAACCCGAATGTCTGCAACACGTTCATCGCGCTGAATTGGCTCGGTGATATGCGCCTGCCCCGGCATTTTGACGATGTGCTCCGGCTGGCAGCCGTCGCCGCCTTGGACAAGCGCGAGGTGCGCGCGATGTTCGCGGAGATCGAGGCGGCCACGGTTGGCGCGTGGGAGCAGGAAGCGGCTGCCGCATGCGTATCGAGTTATTCGATACGTGCGTGGGGTCATGAGATCCAGCAGCAAACCGCCGAGTTACGGGCCGACTTTCAGGCCACGGGTCGCAGTCGGCCGAAACCGAACCAGCCTTCGAAGCCGAGCTGAAGCTAGGGCGCAACGGAGATGGAGTGTGTTTCTCGCGATTGACCGCCAATCAGAACTTAATTCACTCACATGAACCGACCGTGCAACGACGTGCCCTTGCCGTAGTGAAAATGTCACTACGGTGCATAAACAGTGCATAATTCGACCCTCTAAAAGCCCCCGTGGATGTAAAAATTCACAAACGTAAAATCGTTAGTTGCTCATTTATAATAACATGAAGAAGAGACGTAAATGCATGCTCAGGGTTCGAATCCCCGTGGAGACGCCATTTTTACCTCACTGGTTGGCTAGACGGTAAGCGCATCCGAAAGAATTGTCCGCCTCAGGCCGAGGCCTTAGTCGCCCGCTATTTGTTAGAAACCCAGCATCGCGAGCCGTAAATCGGCGCTTGCACCACAATCGGCCAATCCGATTTGCCGGCTACCCGCTGAAAACAGCGAAGAACCATTTCTAAGCCGACGACCCACCGGAAGATTGCGGTTTTAAAAAAGATGGTGGACGCCACAGGACTCGAACCTGTGA
>CAMDHP010000083.1 GCA_945898185.1 Akkermansia muciniphila
CACCCGCGCCCAGGCCATCGCCGACGGCGTCCTTGCCGACGCCTCCACCGGCGACCTCGCCGAGGTCTCCCGTCAGCACCTCCCCAGCGTTCACGTCGCCCTGACGGCGGCGGTCTTCGCCCTGATCGAGCAGGCGGTCGCGAGCCCGAAGCACGCGAACGACTGGCGTGGCGTCTGGCATGACATCCTCTGGATGTCCCGCGTTTCGCCCGTGCAGGTTTGGGAGGGTGGGCGCCTGTTCCGCGTCATCATCACCGGCACCGGACGGAAGCGCCTGCACACGTTGAAAGCCATTTCCCACCCCGACGAGACCGGCCGCCCCTGCCTCACGATCATGCTCCCCGACGAGGATTGATCGACGCCAGCCAGCCCCGCCGACACCGTGCGCGCGGGGCATTTTCGTGCCCAAATTATTTGCCACGGATTTGTCAGGAGGCGTGTTTTAGGCTTCCACAGACTGCCCCTTTGTGCCACATTCATCCTGTTCTAAACTACTAACCCACAACATAAAGCACACTAAACGAAGGCTTTCTGTTGTTTGCCCCGAGGGGTTCGAATCCCTCCCTCTCCGCCACTTTAACCGCTGCAATGCAGCGACTTACGGAAACGGTTCAGCTAGGTTGTCACTGGACATGGCAACCTAAAATGTCCGACAGTTCATTCGACGTTTCCCGCTTCGAAAATCGTAACGGCGCTATCTCATGGCGCATCTCCGGCTGGCTCCACGGCGTCCGCATCCGCAAAAACTTCAAGTCTCGCGAGGAGGCCGCAGTCGAGAAAGCCGCCCTTGAGGCGAAGGCCGCGCAGGCGATTTCCAACATCCGCGCCGTCTCGACCTTCCTTTCCGACGACCAGCTCCGCGAGGCCGAGGCCGCGTTCCGTCGCCTCGACGGCTCGCCCAAGTCGCTCTCGTTCTACCTCGACTACGCCCTCGCGAACTACCGCCCGCCCGAGCGCGAGATCACCGTCGAGAAGGCCACCGCCGCCTACCTCGCCACCAAGAAGCAGGAGCACGAGCGCGGCATGCTCTCCGAGTGCCAGTTGAAGGACATCCGCCTTCGCCTCGAAGACCTCGACGACGCTTTCCCCGGCCGCGTGCTCTCCTCGCTCTCGCGCGAGGCCCTCGCCGCCCACTGTCAGCGCGGTAACCCGAAGCCCAAGACCTTCAACAACCGGCGCGGCATCCTGTTCACCTTTTTCAAATTCGCTTTCTGTCAGGACTGGGTCGCGGCCAACCCGCTCGAAAAGGTGCCGCATCTGCGCGTCGCCCATCGTCGCGGCTCCGCCAAGACCCTGAGCGCCGAGCAGTCCGCGAAGCTCATGCAGCACGTCGAGCAGATCGACGGTGGCGCCCTCGTCCCGTTCTTCGCCCTCGCGCTCTTCGCCGGCATCCGTCCCTGCGTGCGCACCGGCGAAATCCTCAAGCTCAAGCCCGAGCATGTCCGCCTCGACACTGGCGTCATTCTGATCGAGCCCGAGGTCTCAAAAGTTCGCATGAAGCGCAGCGTCGAGATTCAGCCCAACCTCGCCGCCTGGCTCCGCGCCTACCCGCTCGACCGCTTCCCGATCATCGCGCCCAACCTCCAGCACGAGCGCGCCGCCATCGCCAAGACCTTCGGCCTGTCTCACGACATCATGCGTCACACGTTCATTTCGATGCACGTCGCCAAATACCGCTCGATGGGCGAGGCCGCTTTGCAGGCTGGCAACTCCGAGAGCATCATCCGCAAGCACTACCTCGACTTGAAAACCAAGGACGAGGCCGAGCGGTTTTTCTCCATCCTGCCCGCCTCGCTCGCGCCCTCGGCGACGCTGGCCCCAGCCTTGGAGTTCCCCCGACCCGCCGCGCCTGCCGCGCCTTTGGCCGTCGCCAGCTGAGGCCGCCACGGCCCCGCGCACGAACCGCCCGCGTCCTCACCGGCGCGGGCTTTTTCGCGCCATGCGCTTCCGCCTCAACCGCACCGCTAGACATCGCGGTCGCTGCATGAACTCGCTTCCTGTTTCCACTCCCTGCCTAAACTCCCAGCTCACCGACATCGTCGGTCTTCGCGCCTCCGGCATCTTCCCGACCGGCCGCGAGCCCTCGATCCGCACGCTACGCGAGTGGACGAAGCTCCGCCGCATCCCTCATCACCGCGTCGGTCACTTCGTCTATTACGACGCCGCCGAGGTTGGCGCCCACATCCGGACTAAACTCAAGATCCCCGCTCGCGGCTGAGCAAAACGATCACGTGCGCGGTTTCGACGCACTTCCGTAACTTACCGATTGCCACACCACGCAATCACGCTGCAAATACATGTTCGGCAGGGTGCTTCCGCTTCTGCTTCGTCTGCTGCTACCCCGAGGCAACTCGTGGACGATAATCGTTCATCGTCCGTCTTCATCCCTCCGGCATGCCCGTTATCAAGCACCGCAAATTCAACGCAGACCGCTTCATCGACAAGTTCGCCGGGCACGAGCCCGTGCTCGCTGACCACATGGCCCGCTGGCCCTCATTGGTGCCACCCGCCCCGCTCACTCCCGCCTCGTTCAAAGACTATCTCCGCGCGCCCCACGAGAACGACACTGCGTTCGAGGATATGGTCGATGGCCTGTATCAGGCCTACGACTTTTGCACGAAGCAGGGTCACGAGTTGCTCGGTGAGGCCGTGGACCTCAACCAACTTGAACTTCCCGGCATTCACGACCTTCCCCGCGAAGTGCTCGCCCTCCGGCTTCAAATCATCGACCCCGAGACTTTCGCCCTCGCCTGCGATCTGCTCTTCGCCTCGCAGGTGGATAAATTCGTCACCTACAAGGGACGCGAGGCCCGCGAGATTCCCGACGTAGACGCGCCCTTGGCGACCTTTCGCACCACCCTCGGCGAGCGCTTCAAAGAGCGTAAAGGCAGCGACCGAATCGTCGTGCGTCACTTCACCGACGGAACGGCTCACAACTTCATCGTTTACCACGAGCGCCGCGTCACCGCCGAACTGGAGTTGGTTACCGGTGCCGCCGAGGCCGTCGTCACCACGCGCAAATTCCGTCCCGTGCGCCAGGACTTCATCGCCTATTACACCGACACCGGCCGATTGGAGATCGAGACACCCATCGAGAAGGAGCGCGAATTGATGCGCGACACATTCGCCCTCTCGTTCTTCGGCGAAGCGGATTTCTTCTCCGGTGCCAACGCGGCGGTCGCCATCGACCTCAGCGTCCTGAAGGCGTCGGATTTCGCGCTTCCGACGAACGAGGGTCATACCGCCTTGCTGAAGGAACTGACCTTCAAACTGGCCCAGACTCACGGCCCTACGTTCCACATCCGTTCCAAAGACGTTCTCACGACCTTGGATTTGAACCAACTTCGCCCGAAACTGGCCACCGCCGTCGAGGTCAAGTCGGCCGTCATCTCCATCTCCTTCGGCACCCGTAAGCGGCCCAAGCGGGTCACGCTGACCAAGAAGAACTCCATGAGCTTCAGCCGTGCTACGCATGCGGCCGAGACGCTCGCCTACCTTCGCGACTGGCTACTCCTCGTCGATTGAGCGCCTTAAACACACTTCTGCTCGCCCGCCTGGACTTGACCCCGAGTCCGGTCGTTGGCTTGCGTGAACTTCCGCCTCACACCGACGCCGAGCTTAGCGATTTCAAACGATGCGGCGTGCTCGTCGATGCAGGCATCCCCGAGGAGATCGTCTTGGAGCCCGGCCGCTCACTTCGAATCAAGAAAATCGGGGCCAACTTCTTCGGCATCGACGACGATGAGGAGTGCCCACGTCCCCACAAACTCACGCCCGAGGATGTCACCCAATATCGTATCGCCGTTCCCGCCTTCGTTGCTCGCCTCGTCTCCCTGAACCAGATCGAGGGCGCGTCGCCTGCCAGCTCTCCCGCGCTCGCCTGCGGTTTGCTGCTCATCGGGCGGAAAGCCACCCCCGACGGCTTGGTCAACGTCTGGCTCGCCCTCGCCCTCGGCTCGGAACCAGCAACCATCGTCGGTCGTCTCGCCCAGCTCGCGATGGACGATGCCCATGCGCGGCACGTCACCATTTTCCCTCGTTGGCCTTCATTGTCCCCGTCCGACTTGTCCGCCCTCTCCGAGAAGGGCGTCCATCTCGCCGATCTCGACCCTGTGTCCTTGGGCATCCGCTGGCCGAACGCAGTCCGACGGAACTCCGCGCCCACCGCCCCCGACTACGCTTTGATCCACGAAGGCGCGACGTGGCGCATCCACTTCCTCGGCGAGCAGTGCACGATTCCCGACAAGAACGGTTCACTCTACCTCGCTCGGATATTGAGCGATCACCGTTACCAATGGACTCCGACCGAGGTTTACACCGGCAACAAAAACGCCGTCGCCAAGTCCTCGAACAGCCGAACGGCCACAATGGGTGACCAAGAAGACGGCACTCGTATCAGCCAGACCATGAGCGCCGGTGCCGGTCGCGTTTCCGACCAAGACGCCGCACGCATCCGCGCCGACCGTCAGGAATTGATGGAAGCACTACGACAGGCCCAACGCGAAGAAGACGCTGCCGAAGAAGCCCGAATCACCGAGGAATTGGATCAGTTCGACGAGACCTACGCCTCCACCCTTGGCCTTGGCAACCGGAGTCGCAGCGACGGCCCTGAGGAAAGCGCGCGAAAAAACGTGAGCACGCAAATCAGCAATATTCTGAACGGTCTCGCCAAAACCCATGCCACCATCGCGAAGCACATCCGCGAGCACCTCTCCCTTGGTTCGGCGATGACCTACACCCCCTACCGTGGCGAGGTCTGGACTGTGGTTTTTCCGAAAAAGTGATCCGCCAATGAAAAATTAGCCGTCGCCAACGGATTATTGGCGCGGGCGGAGTGCAGGTAACTCCACCGAGACGCAACGGCACGAAGCCGAAGCACGGTGGGGACCTGCGCCGATGACCTCGCCGCAGTTCAACCCTTCCACTCCCTCGCCCCTCGACCGGGCCAAGGAACACCTCAGCATCTTCGTCCTCTGGCACGCCCTCGGCCTGCCCGGTGCCCCCAAGAAGATTTGCCGCTCGCCCTTCCGTGAGGATCGACGCGCTTCGTTCTCCATCAGCGACGACGGCAAAGTCTTTCACGACTTCGCCACCAACGACTCCGGCGACGTAGTCGCCTTCGTCGCCCGCGCCAAGAAGTGCTCTCTGGGCGACGCCGCCCGCGAGCTGATCCGCATCGCCGCGCTCACCCCGGCCCAACCCGTCCGGCAGAAGGAAGCCAGGAAGCCGCTCCGCATCCCCGCCTTCACCGTCCCCTCGGTCGGTGACCTCGCGGAGATTCAGCGCGTGCGCGGTTGGCCGGTTTTCGCCGGTCTCGAAATCGCCACCCAGCGCGGTCTCCTTCACCGCTGTTCCATGACCGACGACGGGGTTTCCCGTCCGGCGTGGGCGATTACCGATTCCGCCCGCCGCTCCGTTCAAGTCCGCCGCATGGACGGCCAGCCGTGGTCTTGGAACAAGGCCAAGGCTTGGACGCTCGGCGGCAGCATTGCCGGTTGGCCCATCGGTGCCGCCGACATCGGCGACCGGCGTCTCGTCCTCTTCTGCGAGGGCGGGCCCGATTTTCTTGCCGCCCACACCCTCGCCTGGCTTGCCGACCGCGCCGCCTTCGTCGCCGTCGTCTGCGTCCCCGGCGCCACCGCTTCACTCCATCCCGACGCCCTACCGTTCTTCACCGGCCGCCACGTCCGTATCTTTGAGCACGCCGACGACGCCGGTTCCGATGCCGGCCAGCGCTGGGCATCCCAGCTCAAGCAGGCCGGGGCCACCGTGGACGGCTTCACCTTCGACGCGCCCCACAAGGATCTCGCCGACCTCCTCGCCGCCACCGACGGGGAATCCCTCAACTGCCCAGCCGACGTGTTCGAGGGCCTACCCAAGGAGGACTCGTCATGCCGGTGAAATCCTATTCCTCCGGCCCCAGCCCTGCGCCCGATCCGGCTGGCGCATCTTCACCCGACGCCCTTCCCGTCCCCGGCGAGGCCACCGGCGCACCCGCCGCCATCCCGTTCCCCGAGACACTGGTCGCTCGCGTCGAGGCCACTCGCTTCGACCCGGCCAACCCGCCTCCCGTCGAACCCTGGGCGTTCAAACTCGCCGGGGTCGAGGTCGCGCACTCGGGCAACATCGTCACCATCGCCGCCGCCGTTAAGTCCGGCAAATCCTCCGTCATCTCCGCGATGATCGCCTCGATGATGGGCGCGACCGGGCGGGATTACCTCGCCTTCGACGGCAGTAATCCCGAAGGCAAAGCCGTCCTCCATTACGATACCGAGCAGAGTCGCGGCGACCACTACCACATGATGATGCGCGCGCTCCGCCGCGCCGACCTCGACACTCAGCCGAGCTGGTTTTCCAGCTATTCGCTCACCTTGCTCGACCCGGCCGAGCGCCGCGCCGCCATCGGTGCGATGGCTCGCAAAGCAGCCGCCGCCGGGGGGCTTCACTCGCTCTTCATCGACGGTGTCGCCGACTTGGTGTTCGACGTGAACGACCTTGCCGAGGCCTGCGGTCTCGTCGCCGAGCTTCACCAACTCGCCACCGAGACCGGCTGCGTGATCGTCACCGCCCTCCACCACAACCCCGGCGGGGAGAAGACGCGCGGCCACCTCGGCTCCCAGATCGAGCGCAAATCCGAATCCGTCCTCGTTCTCCGCAAGGACAGGGAGACCATTTCCATCTCGTGCAAACCTGCCCGCCGCCAGGAAGTCAGCGACGACAAGGCTCCGCGCTTTTCGTGGGACACGGAGGCCGGCATGCACCTGCTCACGCAGTCCAAGGCCACCACCGCCGAAGACCGTAAGCGCATCGAACTCGGCACCCTCGCCGATGAGGTTTTTGGCGATAAGCCGCGTCTGAAATGGGTCGAATTGCGCGATGCCATCATGGCCGCGCGGGGTTGGGCCAAGAGCACCGGGGACAACAAGATTGAGGCGATGCTTCAGGTCGGGGTCATAACCAAATGCCCGATGGGGTTTTACGAGAAAGGCCAGCCATGAACCCCAAACCCCAGATTCACCCCAATTTGGCCCCAAGTGGGGTTTGCCCAGCTCTGCTACCCCAAACCCCACGCCCCCTATATATGGGGGCTGGGGTGGTGGGGTTGGGGTTGGAATGGTTTTCAAACCCTTATCGGCGAGAGGAGGCGCAGCCATGAAACCGCGTCTCTCCGCCGCCGATCTCCAGACCGCACGGGATGCCGAATACGCCACCGCCTACCGCGATTGGCTCGCCACCCTCCCGCCTGATGAACGCGCCCGCCTCGCCGCCCAAGGCCTCGGCGAGCCCGACACCAAGCGCCACACCTCCCAGCACGACGATGAGACCGTCATGGCCCTCACCGAATCGCCCGACATCCAGCCCGACGACCAGGTTGAGGAGGACGACGAGCGCGCCTTCGCCGCCCAGCAAGCCGCCCAATCCACCGCTCCCGCCACCCCGACCGATTCCCCGACACCGGGGGGCTACCTCGCGGCCGGCGACATCCTCGCCTCGTTCTGTGCCCGTATCCGCGCTCACCCGAACCCGCTCCTCGCCTTCGACGCCGCCTGTTTTGCCTCCGGCCTCATGGACATCGAGGGCTTGAGCGAGACCGCCCTAGCCAAGCGCCACGGCGTCACCCGAGCCGCGTTTTCCCGCCTCGTTGTTCAATGGTCGCAGACCTTCGCCCTGCCTCCCTCGCGGGGGATGCGTTCAAAACGCGCCCGACAGTCTTACCGCAAGTCCCGCTTGAACCACCTCTCCAAACTCAAATCCACCGCCCACCATGTCCACTGATTCCGCCCTCTCCCTCAATCTCGCCCCCGAGATCAATGCCGCCTTCTCCGAGGCCAGCGCCACCGCCGCCGCTGCCACCATCAATGCCCGCCAAGCCGTCGCCCGCGCCCTCGAATGTGGTCGCCTCCTCAACCTCCAAAAGGACGCCCTCCCGCATGGCACCTGGCAAGATTGGCTCGCCGCTCACTGTCCCGCCATCTCCGCCCCGACCGCTCGCCGCTACATGAAGCTCGCCAAGCACGCGCCCGACACCGTCCTCGAAGACGCCGTCGGTCTTCGCCAAGCCTACATGGCCACGGGGGTATTGCCGGATTCGCCTCGTCAACGTCGCGAACCCGACGCCAACACTCCCACGGTGAACTACGTTCGCGGCCTCGATCAATTCCGCCGCTGGTTCCATCAACGCATTGAGGAGGAGCCCTTGTCGAAATGGTCGCCTCAAGCCCGCCGTCTCCTCCGCAACGAACTCGCTTGGTTCAAGAAGCTCCACGACGACCTCGCCGCCTGACAATGCCTGCGCTCACTCCGTTCGCTTGGCGACCCCGCTCCCGCGCCCTCGTCCCCCCAAGGTCAACGCGCCTCGCCGTCCGCCTTCGCCCGCTCCCGTTGGTCGCTACCCTCAACGCCATCGCTCACTCCGTTCGCTCGGCGAACCACGCTAACGCGCTCCGTCGCCACGTTCTTGGTAATTCGCCCGCAGACGGTGCCGCTCGGCCTCCCTCCATTCCGCTCCGCGCTCCCGTTCCGCCTACGGTTCGCCGCCTCCGCCCAGTCGGGGGCCGCAACGCCCTCCGCCCCTGACGGCACGGATCTCGCCGAGCCGAGAACCGCGCCGTCTCGCTACGCGAACGGGGCTGCGGTCGTCGCGGCTGATCCCCGACCCGGCGTCGCCGTCGCCCCTTCGGCTCCACGTCCGCCCTCCGCTTCATTCCGGTCGCCCGACCGTCACCGACTGCTCGACTGTCCGGCTCACAACGTCTCCCGCCCCAAACCAATTCCAGCGCGTCGAGACAGCGTCACTCGATTCCGCGCCCGCCAAGGCGGGTGCTCACCGAGCGCCGCAGACTCGCCGGGCCACAACGACTCCGGCCCCCGCTCGCAAAGCTCGCTCGGTTCCGCCTCATGCGCCGGGGGGCTTTGATGCTCGGGGCGGAACAACGCCCCTCGAACAAGGTGTGCGGTTCGTTCGCAAAGCTCACTCACGACCCAACGCGAACGCGCGCCAATAAGCGGAAAGCCCTCCGCTCGCCACCGGGCAGGTCGACCGCCCGCATAGCAGGCGATCCGGGTTCACCTCCGTCACGGCGAAGGCGCTGGCACTGCGGCAGCCCCCCGCGCTCGGGCTGCGTCGTGTCCCGCGTCCATCGTCCGAGTCATGTCGGTGAACCCTTCTCGTCCCGCTCTGCCGTCATGCCACCTGCTTTCCCCTCCGCGCACTACTTACCTTATGCCCAAGATGCCCTCCTTCGGAGCGAGTCCGGCACCCTGTCAGGGCACCCGCCGGAGGCATTTTTGACATAAGGTGGAGTAGTGCGCTCGGGCCGGCGGCTCGCTTCGGGCCTCTCCCGTGTGCGGCGCGCGAATCAATTCCACTGCGGCTTCGCCGCGCCTCAACGAAGATTCTAGCGGCGCTTCGCGCAATGGATAGGTTCCCCCGCGCCCGCCCTGGCCGTCCGTCGGCGGTGCCTTGTCCCCGCTGCCACCTCGCTCGAAAGTCATCGGTGTTTCTGCCG
>CAMDHP010000084.1 GCA_945898185.1 Akkermansia muciniphila
GCCTTCATGCGCAGGATGACGTCAGCGAGGTTGGCGCGCTGGATCTCGGGTTGGGCGAAACGAGGACGGCTGTTGTAGTCTTCCTCGGAATACAGGCGGATGCATACGCCCTCGGCGACGCGGCCGGCGCGGCCCTTGCGTTGATCGCAACTCGACTGGGCGACCTCCTCAATGGGCAGGCGGCGGGTGCGGGCGGCGGACACGTAGCGGCTGATGCGGGCGAGGCCGGTGTCCACCACGAAGCGAATCCCGGGCAGGGTGAGCGACGTCTCGGCGATGTTGGTCGCGACGATGATTTTACGGCGGCGGGACTCGGTAAAAATACGCTGCTGGTCGGCCTGGGAGAGGCGGCCGAAGAGCGGAATGACCTCGGTGTTGCGGTGGCGGCCTTCGAGGATCTCGCAGCATTCGCGGATGTCGCGCTCGGCGGGCATGAACACGAGGATATCGCCGCCGGAGGCCGGGCTGTTGCTGTCGCCGGAGAGGATGCGTTCGACGGCCTCGACCGCGCCGTCAACGTAGTGGAGGGATTCGGGGCGCGAGGCGGGCTCGTCGCCCTCGGCGGCGTCGGAGCCCAGGGAATCGAGCGGCGCGTAAATGACCTCGACTGGATAGGTGCGGCCGGAGACCTGGACGATCGGCGCGTCGTCGAAGGCTTTGGAAAAAACTTCGGTATCAATGGTGGCGGAAGTGATGACGATGCGGAGCTCGGGGCGCTTGAAGCGGAGATTACGCAGGTGGCCGAGGAGGAAATCTATGTTGAGAGAACGCTCGTGGGCCTCGTCGAGAATGACGGTATCGTAGGCGCGAAGGAGGGGGTCGGACTGGACCTCGGCGAGCAGCATACCGTCGGTCATGAATTTCACCACGGTGTCGAGGGAAGTGCGGTCCTCGAAGCGGATTTTGCAACCGACCTCGCGGCCCCATTGCACGCCCAGCTCTTCGGCGACGCGGCGGGAGACGGAAAGGGCGGCGACGCGGCGGGGCTGGGTGCAGGCGATCTGGCCGCGAGTGCCACCGCCGGCGGCGAGGCACATTTTCGGGATCTGGGTGGTTTTGCCGGAGCCGGTCTCGCCCGCGAGGATGAGCACCTGATGTTTGCCGAGCAGGTCCACGATCTCTCCGGCGCGCTCGCTGATGGGCAGCTCGGGAGGAAAGTTAATCCGGAAAGGAAAGTCAGCGGAAGGTGCGGCGGCGTCGGCCATGAGTTAAGCGGTGGGTGAACGCAGAGGCTCGCGGACCATCTGGCAATGGTATGAAATCAGTTCATACAAACAGGAAATGCGCGGGGTGGCTTGAGTTTTGCTGACAGGGGGAATCACACGTCAGACCTGAGCCTATGCCGCAGATTATTTTAGACAGCCGCAAACTCCTTGCTTTTGCCACCTTGGCCAAAGGAGGGAGCTTCACGCAGGCGGCCAAGGAACTGGGCCTTACGCAGTCGGCGGTAAGCCACGCAATCAAGGCATTGGAGCATGATCTGGGTTGTCGCCTGTTTGATCGAATGGGTCGAAGCGTGACGATTACTCCGGCGGGGAAGCAACTCTTACAGCGGACCGAGGTGATTTTGGCCGAGATGTCGGGCGCGCGATCGGATCTGGCGGCGTTCGGGTTCTAGGCGGGAGTGCTATTGAAAGCTTGGCGTGAGAGCTTGTCCGGCCTGAAGTCGGGTCATGGAAAAAACAACGCCGATGGGCGCGGAAACAGCGGGCGTTGAAGCCAAGGCAAAGGCGGGCGCGGTGGGGTTTTCAAAAATGAAAATCGAGACAGTGCGGCGACACGTGTTTTTGTGCCCCGGCCCGAACTGCTGCGCGCGGGAGGCGGGGTTGGCGACGTGGGAGACGTTGAAGGCGGCCTGCAAAGCGGACGGCGTAGATGCGTTGCGCACCAAGGCCGAGTGCCTGCGGGTATGCGAGGGCGGTCCCTGGCTGGTGGTTTACCCGGAAGGCACTTGGTATGGCGGCGTCACTCCGGAAAGATGCGAGCGCATCGTGCGGGAGCACGTGAAAGGCGGACGGGCGGTGGCGGAGTGGATATCTCACACCCAGCCGCTGGCGGGAGGCGGGGCGGCGGCGTGCGCCGACCCTACTTCATCGCGGTAAAATCGAGATCAAGCGTGCCCGCTCCAGTGACGTTGGCGCCGCTGGCGGCGTAGCGGGCTTTTTTGAAGTCAATCTGCACGGCATCGCGGGCGCTGACCGAGACGAGCATCGGCACGTTGGCGAGTGAGTGGCGCTGGCCGGCAACGAGAAAGACGGTGGAGCTGAGTGTTTCACGCTGGTCGAGTTTATTCTTCACCGAGGTGATCTGCACCGGACGCAGCGCGACCAGGTAAACGGGCTCCTCGGTCTCGACCGCGACGGGTGGCTTGACCGGTGTGGTTGCACGGCCGCCGACGAGGGCGACGGTGCCCCAAACGATAAGACCAATGACAACCACAGACCCAACTGCGAGCAGCCATGGGCTCTTGGTCTCCAAGGCGCGGCTCAGGCCGCCGAGGGGCATGCGAGGCTGGAAGGGTTGGCGTTGCGGGGAGGAGACCGGATCGGCTCCTGGAGAAAGCGCGGTGGCGGCGGAAGGTGCGGTATCGGCCGAGCCGCTGCGTCCAGATCCTGCGCCGGAACCGCTGGAATGGGTTACCTCTATCTTACCGTAGACCTCGCGATTAACGCCCTTGGCGCCGGGGCGTCCACCCTCGCCGAGGCCGAGCGCGAGGTAGTCGTTCACGATTTTATCGCCGGGCAGTTTCAGAAAGTTCGCGTAGAGACGAATGAAGCCGCGAAGGTAGATGTCGGGTAGTTTGATCTCGAACTGGTTGCTCTCAAATTTGTGCAGGTATTCGCCGCGAATCTTTGTCGCCTCCGAGGCTTCGCGAATGGAAATACCTTTACGTTTACGGGCTTCTTCGAGGCGTTCGCCGATCGTCTGCATAGATACGGAGTAAGCGCGGTGCGGCGCGGGAATAAAGGACGAAGTTTAGGCGCCCTGTGCTTGGCGCCCACTTCCCGGGCGAGCATGGCCAGTTTTCGGTCCGCCCCCCAGCGGTAGCCGCTCGATCGCTCCGTCGCTTCTCAGCACGCGGTGGCAGGGGGTCGGCTACGCAATCGGATCGGCCCCCTCCGCTCGCCTAACGTACGGCCCCCGCTAGTTCATCCAGAGCCTCCGCTGGTGCACCGCAGCTGATCGCGGCCCTTTCGCGGATTAACGAAATGACGCGTGCGATTCGTGCTTGGTCCTTCGATCCGGCGACACGCCCCCTTCTTTTTATTGAGAGAACTTAACCGTCAGGCGGCATCGAGCTTACCCGTTTATTCCGTCGCGATCACCGTCGCAGGCTTTTCGCGTTTTTTACTCACCGTAAATTCAGGCGTTCCGGTTAAATAAACCTTGGATGTTGCCTGCGCCTTGTTGGAAGGTGCTCGTTTCCTCGACTCGTTCGCCCATTTCCCCTTTTCCTCCCGCGATGTCCAAAGGCCACCGTTCCTCATCTGAAGATCAGCCCGAGCTCCCGCTCTCCGGCTCCGTCCCTGCTCCGGATGGGTCGTCCGCTGGAAGGGCGACTGCCACCCCCGCCTCCGCCGATACGACGCCGGCCTCTTCCGATCTCTACCCTGACGCGGTTTTGTCTGTCGCGGAGGCCGCCGCGCCGATCGCCGCCCAGAATAACGACGCCGCCCCGCTCGCCGCCTCCTACAAGAACTGGTTTCTCGACTATGCCAGCTACGTCATCCTCGACCGCGCCGTTCCCCACCTCGACGACGGCCTCAAACCCGTTCAGCGCCGCATTCTTCACACCCTTTGGGAAAAGGACGACGGCCGCTACCACAAGGTCGCCAATATCGTCGGCGCCACCATGGCCTACCACCCGCACGGCGACGCCTCCATCGGTGCCGCCCTCGTCGCTATCGGCCAGCGCGGCTGGCTGATCGATCCCCAGGGTAACTACGGTAACGCCCTCACTGGCGACGACGCGGCCGCCCCGCGTTACATCGAGTGCCGTCTCACGCCGTTCGCCCGCGAGGTGCTCTTCAACCCCAAGACCACGAACTGGCAAAAATCCTACGATGGCCGCAGCAACGAGCCCGTCGCCCTCCCCGCCAAGTTCCCCATCACCTTGCTCGAGGGCGCAGAGGGCATCGCGGTCGGCCTCACTACCAAGATCCTCCCGCACAACTTCAACGACCTCTGCCGCGCCTCCATTAATCACCTTCAGGGAAAAACCTTCCGCATCCGTCCTGATTTCCCCTCTGGCGGCATCGCTGACTTCTCTACCTACTCCGACGGCGAGCGCGGCTCCAAAGTCAAGGTCCGCGCCAGGGTCGAGCAGCGGTCGAAGTTCCAGTTCGCCATCACCGAGCTCCCTTTCGGCGCCACCACCGAGTCGCTCAAAACCTCGATCGAGAGCGCCATCGCGAAAGGTAAACTCAAGGTAAAGCGCATCGACGATATGACCTCCGAGACGGTTGAGATCGTCATCGAACTCAGCTCCACCGCCGACCCCGACAAGTTCATCGACCAGCTCTACGTCTTCACCGACTGCGAGCTCACTATCTCGCCTGCGTCCTGCGTCATTATTGACGACAAGCCGTCCTTCATGGGCGTATCCGAAATCCTCCGACGCTCGGTGGACCGCACCCGCGCCCTGCTCGGCCGCGAACTGGAGATCCGCCTTGGTGAGCTCGACGACCAGTGGCATGCCGATTCCCTCGAACGCATTTTTATTGAGGAGCGCATCTACCGTCGCATCGAGTCCGCCAAGACCTGGGAGGCCGTGCTCGAGGAGATTCGCGCCGGCCTAAAACCCCACCTCGCCCAACTCCGCCGCGCCGTCACCGACGAGGATATCACCCGCCTTACCGAGATTCGCATTAAACGCATCTCCGCCTACAACCGCTTCAAGGCCGATGAAGCCATCCTCGCCCTCGAAAAGGAAATGAAGTCGGTCAAACACGACCTCGCCCACCTCACCGACTACACCGTCGCCTGGTTCGAGCGCCTCCAAGAAAAGTTCGGCAAGGGCATCAAACGCAAGACCACCTCCGATGAGATTGAGCAGATCTCCGCCGCCTCCGTCGTTACCGCCAACCAGAAGCTCTATGTCCAACGCGCCGAGGGCTTCATCGCCCTCAACGTCCGCAACAAGGACGACTTCGAGTTCGTTCAAGACTGCACCCCGCTCGACGACGTTGTCGCGTTTATGCCCGACGCCACCTGCAAGATGGTGAAGGTCGCCGAAAAGGTCTTCGTCGGCAAAAACATCGAACACCTTCACGTCGTGCCGAAAGACGGCGACGACCGCTTCTACACCCTCATTTATCAGGATAAGGAGAGCGGTAAGGCCTTCGCCAAACGCTTCCAACTCGGCGGTATGACCCGCGAAAAAGTTTACAACCTCGCCGCCTCCGAGGGCTCAAAACTCGTGTTTCTCGACGAGACCAAGAACCAGGAAAGCATGCCTAAGACCGTGACGATCTACCTGAGTGGCCGGTGCAGCGCGCGGGTGAAAGATTTCCTCTTCGACCTCTCTGAATTAACTCTCGGCGCCCGTGGCAACAAAGGCGTGACCGTGACGCAGTATCCGGTCCGCGACGTCAAACGCGCCTGATTCCGCGACGAGCCTTGCGGCCGCGGTTCTCTGGCCTTTGCCATCGCGCATTGGCCAGTCCCCATACTCCTCGTCCTGTCCTTTCGTTTGGCTCGGGGGCAAACTTCGCCTCGCGGTCAACCGTTCCCGCGTTTTCAGACTTTAACCCGCGCCCATCCTCGCTTCAACTCGTCTGTGCCTAGACGCTCGGGCTCCCTTGCTCGCTTTCCGCCCGGGCTCTTTTTGCCCGATGCTCAAGCGCCTAATCTCCCGCCTTTTTTCTTTAAAAGCAGCTTCCTTGCCCGTCGCCAAACCCGCGCCTGCATCGTCCGCCCCGCGCTCACGCTCGCGGCATCGCGTTGGAAGCTCGCAAGGCCAAGCTGCATCATCCCCCGCTGGCGAAACTGCGCGCCAGCCGCGCGAGCCTCGCACGCCGCGGCCCCCCCGCGAGCCCCGTCAGCCCCGTCATGGCACCCGTTACGAACCCTCGGGCGACTCGCGTCCGCCCGCACCCGACTATGTCCGCCCCCCGTCTCGTCCCGGCGAACGACCGCCCCACTTCATGCTCATCGATCGCCCCAACCAGCTCGCTCTGTTTTACGCCGCCCTCGATCGTGTCGAGGAAGTCGCGATGGATACCGAGGCGGATAACATGTTCCACTTCCATACCCGCGTGTGCCTGCTCCAGTTCCTCGTCGCGGGTGAGGTTTACCTTGTGGATTTGATGACGCCCCTGCCGCTCGCCCCGCTTTGGGAGCGTCTCGCCACCAAACACCTTATCATGCACGGCAGCGATTTCGACATCCGCCTGTTGTGGGAGCTCTGCCAGTTCCGCCCCAAAAGCATCTTCGACACGATGCTCGCCGCCCAGCTCCTCAACCGTCCCCGCGTCGGCCTCGGCGCCCTGCTTGAGCAACACTTCGGTTTGGTCCTCGATAAATCCGGCCAGAAGGCCAACTGGTCCAAACGCCCGCTCACGCCAAAGCTCCTCGACTACGCCTCAATGGATGTCTGGCACCTGCCTGCCCTGCGCGACTTGCTCACCACCGAGCTCGCGAAACTCGATCGCCTCGACTGGCTCGACCAGCAATGCCGCCGCCAGATCGAATCCGGTCTCGTCGGCTTTCCTCGCGACGAGGAAAACTCTTGGCGGGTCGGCCCCGTTGATCGCCTTCGCGGCCCCGGGCTCTCCGTGCTTCACTCCATCTGGCACTGGCGCCAAAAGTGGGCCGAGGAGCTCGACACCCCTCCCTTCAAGGTCGTCAACAACGAGTTCCTTTCCGCCGTGGCCGGCGCCGCCGAGCAGGGCGACTCCGTCGAGGCCATCCTGGCCCAAGTCAATCTGGGCAAACGCCAGGATCGCCTCCTGCCTTCTTTGGCGGCCGCTCTCCGCGCCGGTCTTGATCGTGATCCCACCACCCTCCCGCGCCGCCCCCGGACCGAGCGTATTCATCTGAGTGCCGCCGAGATTGCCCGCCAGGATTCGCTCAAGGCATATCGAGACGAAGTTGGCGCCAAGATTGATCTCGACCCTACCCTCATCGCGCCGCGCGCCACGTTGGTTACCCTTTGCCGCGAGCCCGCCCGTCTTGATGAGATTTTACTCCCTTGGCAGGCGGATCTCCTGCGCTCTGCTCCGGAGCTAGCCCCTGCGCCGGTCGCGGTTTCACCCTAAGAAGACGTCACTAATTTCTTCGCCTCCGACCCTGCAAGCCAAGGCTTGCCAAGTTTCATTCCGGCTTTCATCTCTTACCTCCTTCCCCATGAAAAAGACGACTCTCCTGCCCCTCGTGCTAGTCTCCGCGGCTGCCATCCTTTCCGGTTGCGCCACTCAAAAAACCCGCACTGGCAGCACCACCAATGTTCTCTTCGGTTTAGTGACGGTTGACAAAGGTGGCTTCCAGCCCGCTCCCATCGCCGTGGTCTCGGATTTCAACTCCAACCAGTATCTCGGGAACTCAGGCAAAGTATCTGGCACCCAAGTTAAATTAGCTTGGGGGGTCTTTTCGCTGAACGACTACTAAGGCGCTCCCGAAGCCCCTTCCTTTTTCAGCCGCGCCTTTTTAGGGTGCGGCTTTTTGTTGTCCAATCGTCCCCCGTTGCGTCGTGCAGAGACCCGGACGAAGCCAAACCTCCACCCTCCCCGAAGTTGTTGCGCGATCCAGCGGCCGCCTCCTTTGGGTATTTACCTCTGGTAAACGCGCTCGCCGGCTCCTTGGCTGGCGCGGCAAAACCTGCGTAGCGCGGGTGGTCCATCGTCGCCCGAATCCCTTCCTCCTCTGCTTTGATCGTTTCCGCCAACATCGCCCGCCACCTCGCCGCCTACTCTGCGCTCCAGCCTGCTCAGGTCGCGCTCAAGATTCCGCGCCGCGCCCGCGCCGATCACATCGCCTACCTCGCCCTCGACTACGGAGAGCTCTCCGCCGAAGTCGCCGCCTGGCGCACCCGCCTCGCCGCCGCCGGTCTCCGCCCCGGTGATCGCACCCTCGTGATGGTTCGCCAGGGACTGCCGCTCATCGCGCTCGTCTTCGCCCTCTTCGAGCTTGGCGCATTGCCCATCGTCATTGATCCCGGTATTGGCCGCGCCGCCTTCCTTCGCTGCGTCGCCCACAGCCGCCCGCGGGCACTCGTGGGTATCCCGCTCGCCCGCGTGCTGTCGCGTGTATTCCGCACCGCTTTCCGCACCGTCGAATTGCGCATCGCCGCCTCCGGCTCCCCGCTTGCCCGCCTCACCGCGCCCGGTGCCAGACGCCCGGCTGACGACCCCGGCGCGCTCGCTCGCACCGCGACCGACGAGGCCGCCATCCTTTTCACCAGCGGCTCCACCGGCGCGCCCAAGGGCGTCCTCTACACCCACGGCCAGTTCGACGCGCAGGTCACCCTCATCCGCGAAACCTACGGCATCACCCCGGGTGAGATAGACCTGCCGCTTCTGCCGCTCTTCGCCCTCTTCAACCCCGCCCTCGGCATGACCACTATCGTGCCGACCACCGACCCCGCCCGCCCCGCCGCCGCCGATCCCGCGCTGCTCGTCCGCGCCATTCTTCAAGAAAACGTAACCAACTCCTTTGGCTCACCCACGCTTTGGGGCAAGATTGCCGCCCACTGCCAGGCCGGCGACATCACGCTCCCCTCCCTTCGCCGCGTGCTCTCCGCAGGCGCCCCCGTGCCGCACCAGCTTTGGGAACAGCTCCCGCCCCTGATCCCCAATGGCGTTCTTCACAGCCCCTACGGCGCAACCGAGGTTCTGCCGGTCAGCACTATCTCCGCCCCCGATGTCCTCGGCGAAACCGCCGCCGCGACTCTGGCTGGCGCCGGCACTTGTGTGGGGCGTATCATTTTTTCAAATACTGTTAAAATCATCGCGCTGCACCCCGGTCCACTCGCCGATCTGGCCGCCGCCCGCGAACTCCCGGCCGGTGAAATCGGCGAGATCATCGTCGCCGGCCCCAGCGTTACCGCCACCTACGACGGCCTGCCCGAGGCCACAGCCGCGGCAAAAATTCTTTCGCCGATCCTGTATCACCGGCTCGGCGATCTCGGATATCTCGACCCTGCGGGTCGCCTCTGGTTCTGCGGTCGCCGCGCCGAGGCCATTCAAACCGCTACCGGCCCCCTTTACACCGAGCAGATTGAGCCGCTCTTCTCGTCGCACCCGGGCGTGCGCCGCTGCGCGCTCGTTGGCACCGGCCCGGGTGGTGCGCAGCGCCCCGCGATCGTCATCGAGCCTGTTTCGCCCGAGTGGATGAGCACATGCGCCGCGTGCCGCCGGTTTACCCGCACGCTCCGCGCCATCGCGCAGCGCGACCCTCGCACCGCTCAGATTAAGACCTTCTATTTCCACCCCAAGTTTCCCGTGGATGC